>JANMIM010001210.1:0-3252 GCA_031375795.1 Bacteroidota bacterium | reverse complement strand
TTACAGGCTGCACGGACGACAAGCTAGATGAAAAAATAGACTTTGTGAACCGATATGCTGACCTCAAACAGCTTGCGAGCTCAGGAAAAATAAATTCCGACGATGAAGGGCTCTTGGTATCATTCCTTGGATTTAGTTCCCCAAAGGGACCTTTGTGGGACTCAACGATGACGTATCGTCAGGCACTTGAAAAAGCCCACCGCGATATTGAATCTATCCGAAACGGTCTTGAATTTGTCTTGACCTCATCGCAGGTGGTCGATACAAGTTCCCAAGACAGGGTGGCTATCCAGTTTCAGGGGAAAATTGTAAATCATTTGAAGGAAGCTGTAAAAAGGATGCAAATCGGGATGAATGTGGTTGATTTCAGGCATGGCCCCATTCAAGGCCGTTCAAATTCGGAAATCGAAACCCTACTCCCGCCTGGCGCCACAACCGAGATTCCGCCCTTTACGCTCAGTGTAGAGGGTCTCGCAGAGCAACCAATCTATCGGCGCGAACTCATCGAACTTGTACCTGAATCATTGACGATTTCAATGCACATCTTTGATTTTACCTTGGAATCAGGGGAATTGGTGGCAGATTTTGGAAATGGCAACAACGTCAAACATTTGTCTGAAAAGTACCTCGCGCCTGTTTTCGAGGAGCTGGTCGCGAGCCAGAAAACCTACCTCGATGCATGGATTCTTCGTAATTTGGAACTTTTGAAATCGATCGGCAGTACACCCGATGAGGGTCTCCATCTTGGCATCAAGGGATTTCAACTGCCGAGCAAGCCTACCCCGATCGACGAAACTGCAAATCGGAGGGCGCAAAACATTGGCATTTACATTCTGAGCAATCCTATGCTTAAGAATTTCGAGCAGGTCGATTTTTCAAAGGTGAAAATTGTCGACATCGACGCGATTGTGAAGAAAGAATCTTTAGAGCCATTGTCGGATGTTGAAGAGGACTTTAAATCGATTGCTTTTGGACGAATTCAATAACATCGAGTCTATCGTAGAAATCCATCCCGAAAAATAGGGATCAATGCATCTGATCGAAGGGTAGATATGGTATATCGTAAAAAATGATGAAAAACGCCCCTGATACACGGGTTCTATTTTGGGTGACATCGCTGTTGCTGATTCTCAGCGCTTGTACCCCCAACAATTGGCAAAAGGAGTTCAGCTCAGAAACTTGCTGGAGCGATTTGGATGCACTTCAAAAGCAGTCCATAGATCGACAAGCGGATGCGAAGCTGGTTTACGATTACCTGCACATAGAGACTACCGAGATTGGGTTGAAACACTTCAAGGGACGTACCTACGACAATATTTTCCATGAGGCCGACTCGGTGAACCATTTGATTCTGGAAGCTTTGGAATCCAATTACCTTGGATGGGATTCCATCAAGGTGACGAAGGATTCGGCCGTTGGAGAGATCGAGTTGTTGAGGGTGAGAATTGCTGTCACCAACAAATCCAGCTTTCCCATCCATAACGGACAGGGAAAGTATATCTTCTATTTTGAAGGAAAACCAGATCCGTGGACAGAATACATGGGGATTGAAAATGCACTTGGTCCCGGTGAGACGTTGGTCGATACTTTGATGTATATCTCGACCCCGCTTGATGATTCGATTGTGGCTGCTTTGCCAGGCGAACTCAAGGTAGGGTTGAAAATGTATCATTTCAGCAAGGTCAATGGGCGAGCCTATCATCGTTTTCAAGACCTCTAGCGGCTGAGGCGATTGTAGCTTGCAGCTATCCGATAAGATTATTTCCCGTTCATCGAAGCTCCATGGATTCACAACAAAAACGATTCTAATTACTTGTTCATAAGGTCGTTGTGCCTCAACTGGTTGCAAAGAAATCTTACTCGAAACCATTCTGACTGGCAATTTCGACGCTTTTGATTAACTTTGTTCATCGATCCATTCTTAAATCTTGGGATCAATTCGTGTTCGATCATTCGCCAATGCAGCTGCAAAACAACTTGATCCGTTTTACGTTTTTTCCGGGAGGACCAAGTTTTCCATTGAGTGGGCACACCGACTCCTCGCAAGCAAGCGAGCTAGGCGCGCTCGCCTACACGCAAGGCGAAAACATCCACTTCGCACCCGGCCAATTCGACACCGGCTCGCAGCGCGGGCAGGCGTTGCTCGGGCATGAGCTCACGCACGTGGTGCAGCAGCGCGAGGAGCGTGTGCAGGCGAACCCCATGCAGATGAAGGGGTTGGGAATGAATGACGATGACGAATGCGCAGGGAGTGACAATTCGTAAGTCTCAGAAATCAGAAAAACTCAAGTTGGGGGAGTCTTTGATTAAAATACCCTGTCAACGGTGCAGAAAAGAAGTGCAAATATTCCGTTTCACAACAAAAGAAGCACTAATTTCGTGAAGAAATTCGGGTATCAATTGGTAAGGCAAATAGAGCAATGAAATCCCTTCCTCATCTACGGACGTTGTCGCGCTTCCATCAACTCGGGGTCATTTTCGTCTTGTTTTTGCTTTCCGGATGCAACCCACAAGTGCTCCCACCATCAGCCGCTCCTGACCCATGCCTACAGCTGATTGAGTTTCACAAAGCCGACTCGATTGATTACCGACGAGAATCCTATGGCGGCAGAATGGTATTTGAGATTGACTCCGTGGAGCACGTCGTCAATTGGCAAGATGGTTGTGCATCACACTTCCAGGACCCGCTTGGGAAAGAGCACATCGAGATCATCTTGGAAATGGGCGAAGAGGAATCCTCAGATGGCAAGCCGTCCTGTGGTTGGGGGCTGATTGTCAAGGTGGATCCAGAACTAGCATTCTCTGGATCGTCAATTGATCGAAGCGATACATCCTCATCGCTACAGTTTGAGATCTTCTCCAAGGACATCAGCGCAACGACAGCTGATGGCTTCACATTTTGGACACAGTTTGATACCTATGACGAAATGGACTCGACCGTATTTTTACGAAGTTCAGGAAAAATACGAGATGTTTCTTCGAAAAAAATATTGTGGATCAAGGAATTCGCGCTCAAGGCAATTTTGGATCATCAAAATTCGCGTCTACTGAAACCTTTGGATTCCTTTTGCAAACCCAATAGTTCCTCCCGCGAGCAATGCAAATTTTTGGGTTCCATTCCCTTCCAAACAACTAGGGTACCTACGATTTCGAACGAATCCACGAGCTCGATCAATGAAATGATTTCAAAGAGAATTGACGAATTCCAATATGCAAAATTGGTAAATGGCAAAGCATGTATCCAATTCATCG
>JANMIM010001201.1:0-3140 GCA_031375795.1 Bacteroidota bacterium | reverse complement strand
GAAACGCCCGAGGAGGTGATGCCCTGGCGCTTGCAGCACGATGGCATGGGCCCCCATGGCCACCGCCGCTTTTTTGCGCCGCTGGCTGTCATCCGCTGGTCGTTCACGCCGGCCGGTGATTTGCAGGGCGATATCATTCGCGATTGCCGCAAGACCTTCAGGCCGCTCACCGACTTGGAGACCTGCTGCACCTACCATGTCGGCGACGGCATCCATACCTTTGGCGACTTCAACTCGATCGCCGAGGCAGTGGACAATCTGCCGGAAGAGGGCGGCAAGATCTGTATCCTCAACGGTGAGCACAAGGCCAACATTCGCCTGATCAAGCGCAAGAACATCAGTTTCTGCGGTTGTGGCGACCGCAGCAGGGTAACCCCCGAGGATGGACGCCTGGGCGAGCCGATTTTCTTCATCTCCCACTGCCAAAACATCTCCATCGAGGGATTGGCGATGCTCGCGACGCAAGACCGCTGCATCACGGTGATCGACCCCGAGCGCACCAATCCGACCAACAGCATCTTTATTCGCCGCAACCTCCTGATCGGCACCTTGAATGCCATCTACATTCACCTGCAAGATGTATCGGCTGGTGACAACAACATCCACATCGCCCACAACCTCATTGCGATTCGCAACGTGGCGACGGGTGGCGTGGGCATCTTCTGCTTGGCAGACGGTGTCTTGATCGAGCGCAACAAGATCCAGGTCGTGCCACCAGACAACGGTGACGGCGACAATCCCGGAGGTGGCGGTGATCCCGGCGGCGGGCTCGACCCCTGCGACTGCTGCGACGAGGACTATCAAGAAATTTTGATGATCTACATCATTCTCATCTGGGGCTACCTCACCAATGGAAATGGATGGACGAAACCCGAGAAATACCTCGCGCTGGGCGGCATCCAGATCGGTGGCAGCTCTGAGCGCGTGTGGATCTTGGAGAATGTCGTCATCGGCGGCGCCAGCAATGGCATCACATTGGGTCACTTGCCGAGCATGCTGGACATGCTCCTGCTCACAGCATCTCCCAACCCCGAGATGGGCGTGGCGTTTGACAAGGTGCACCGTGCCGCCATGGTCACATGCGACACCGACCTCAAGAAGCTGCCACAATTGATTGCCGGCTTGTTTGCAGAGTTATTCAAGTGTTCGCTGTACGAGATCCAGATTGAACGCAACCAGATCACCGACATGGGGCTGGCAGGTGTGGGCATTGTGAGCTTCTTTGAGCAGGAGGAAGACAAGGAAGGCTTGGTAGTGATCGTGGAGGACCTCACCCTCAGGGAAAACCGCATCCAGAAGTGTGCCCAGCAGATTCCCGGCAACACGAGGTCCGACATACGCCTCGGGTATGGAGGCGTGGTGATGGCCCAGTTGGATGAGGCTGTGATCCAAGACAACCTCGTCGAGGATTGCGGCAAGAGCAACGCCGAGCCTATCAGTGGCATCTACATATTGAGTGGCGGCAAGTTTGCCATCTCCCGCAACCGCATCCTCAACAATGGTCCCGAAGATGGTTTTGGCAAGAGTTTCGGTGCCAGTGGCATTGCATCTGGGACGACGCGCAGTGGCACACGCGGGGGTATTTTCATTGCCTTTGCCATCAAGACAGACATCAAGGACATCATCAAGAGCGAGTATAAGTCTGATGGGCTGCCTGCGGCGCAAATCCATGACAATCTTGTCGTGCAGCCATTGGGGCAGGCATTGTTCATTGTTGCCATGGGTGCAATCTCTGTCGTAGGAAACAATTTTACCACCCAAGACCAGGATAAGGCAAATGCAATTTCACTGTTGGCATCAACGGTTTTGATTGTAAACTTGGGTGTCTCCAAGGACTTGGCAGCATTGTCGATGGATCCTAGGATGAAAGCGCTTTCCAACGAAAAGTGGATTGGCATGGGATCGAAGCGGGTTTCTGAATCCAAGGTCAATCAGGAGTGCCTGCAGATGATGCCCAGTGGCCGCGTTTTGTTCAACGATAATCAGGTGACATTTGATCAGCGCGATCAGGATATTGATTTCACAATCTCCGCTTGCGCGATTGTCACATTGGATGACCTCTCCTTTGCCTCCAACCAAATGGAATGCCTCGGCTTGCGCAGCTTTGTGAGGGATGAACCCAATGGATTTGAATTGACACGAGACCTGCTGCTTACGGATACATTGCTGGCTGGTGTAACCATCAGGACTGCTGACAACCGGTTTCAAGAAGGTTTCACTTCCGCAATTTTGTCGCTTTTCTCCATTGGGTTGATCAACACCACCACTGGGAACCAGTCCAGTCACTGCATGCTTACTTGGGGAGCAAAAGAAGAGTTTGGATTCAATATCCAAGGCATCTTGCAAGCTTTTAAATGCGACAGCAAGAAAACAAAAATGGGCTACGAGGCTGGAATCTCCGTCGGGAGGACCCATTATGAAGGAAAAAGATGATTGACCAGTCTGCTTACACATTGATCTTAAAACTAGAACATCATGGAAGAAATAGATAATACCAAAAATCATGCTCTCGCGATCATGGAGGGATTTGACCAGATCGAGGATTTGCGCTTGGAAGGATATGACATGGCGCTTGGTCTCAATGCAACGAAGGATCGTGCAATGACCAAGGAACTCAAAAGACTGGAGATCAAATATGGAAAGGGCCACAAGCGCTATCTGAAGTTGCTTCAAACCCTCGCCCAGAGTCCCTGCCTCACCAAGGCGGTGCGCAGGCAACAACTGCGCACGATCAGTGCTGCTCCCAATCTCAAGCCCGGCACATGGCAAGTGAATGGACAGATCACCGACGCTCAAGACGTCCCAAAGGGAGACCTCACCGTGTATCTCCACAGTGAGTCCAAAGGTTGGGAGCAACCGCTCAGTTATGCCACGACCGACCCAAACGGTGTCTATACCTTGATCGTAAGTGACCCAGAGGTCATCAAGAGGTATGAGGACAAACCACTGTATCTCACAGTCTCAGACGAAAACAAAGTCATCTTGCACCGTGAAACCCAGGCAATCTTGATACGTGCCAACGATGACCTCACCCGTAGCCTTGTGATCGATGATAGCAACCAAAAGCCTCCCGTGGATGTGACTACGGGAAACGATGTTCCCATTTCTGAAACTCCCAAGGACAAGGGTTATGTCGTCTG
>JANMIM010001199.1:0-2049 GCA_031375795.1 Bacteroidota bacterium | reverse complement strand
GTGGAACCTCCACCGCTACGGCCTTCATCTCTGCTTGATCCAAATCTCCGACGGAACCAATATCTACTTGATCGATCCGCTGGCCGTAGGCAACCTGGATCCTTTTTTGGAAATCTTGGAAGATCCCGCCATCGAGATCATCTCCCACGGGCCACAAAGCGACATCGTGCTGATCGATTTTCTCTACGGCAGGCAACCGCGCAATGTCTTTGACACTGAAAAGGCCGCCCAGTTGCTGGGCTATGAGAATACATCGCTGAGCTTCCTGCTCGACCGTCATTTTGGCATTTCCAAAAACATGAAGGTGCGGGTGAGCGACTGGAACCAACGCCCGCTCACGGAGCAAATGCTCAACTATGCCGCCAAGGACGTGGAGTACCTGCACCGCCTGCGCATCCTGCTGCTGGCCGAGCTGGATGAAAAAGGACGTCGGGATTGGCTCATGGAAGAATGCGTGGAGCTCGAGGACATTCGCTACAAGAAAAAGGAGAATCCACACCTGGAGATCCAGCATGCCAGCAAACTCAATGAACGGCAGGCCCTGATCCTCAAAGGATTGTATGAGGTGCGCGACCAAATCGCCAAGGAGCTCGACAAGCCGGCCTACTACATCATCCCCAACAGCCGCCTCGTGGAGCTGGCGAGCAACCCGCCCATGAGCGAGCAGGAATGGGCTGATTTGAAGGGGGTGAACCCGCGCATCAAAAAATTTGTGCGGGAGTTCAACATCGCCGTCGAGAGCGCATTGGGCTCGGAGCTGATGAAGGAACAACGTTTCCAGGACCGCGACTTCAACGGCCTGAGCAAGAATGCATTCTTCAAGCTCGTCGATCAAAAAACAGCGCTTTTGGAGCAAATCAGGGAACAAATCAAGGAGGAATACGACATCTACCCGATGATCCTGAGCATGCGCAACCTCAAGCGTGTCGCCTATGGCGAGGCGACGCTCAACGACTTCAAACGCTGGCAAAAGGACATCCTATTGGAGAAAGCCAAGCAAATGAGCCTCGACGTGGCGATTTTGATGAGCTGAGTTGGGGGAATTTGAAGGCATTTCCCGTTCACAAATCGAATTCAGAAACTACTTGTCGAAAATGGATACAATGACCGTTGCATTCGATCCAACGCAATTTGAAGCTTGGAGCAAGATCATCGAAAGTTCACATGAAACGGGACTTTCTCCCCAGACTGCCACATTGATCGCGGCCACCATTGGTGCATTAGCAGGCTTTTTGCCACAGTTCCTATTTACTTGGTACAACAGCTATAAAGAAAAAAAAGCAAAACTATCAGAATTGCGGGTAGAGGAAAGCCGGCTAGGTGCATTGATCGGCGGTCAATATGAGAATCTCGCTTTTCTAACTGTATCTTATGAGTACTATTGGCGCGTATTTGAAAAAAAGATACCACCCGACTTCGATACCTCTCTGACGCAGTTTCACTATTTCCGCGACGAATTGGCTAAACAAAAGGGGCAGATTGCAAGCACCATCGCAGAATATACCAAAATCATCGCACACTACGGTCTCTTGAGCGATTCAAAGACTAATTTGGTAACCAAATTCAAGTTAACCTATACCGAATGGCTATCGAACACTAAAGATTCTAGCGATTTCAAGGATGTTTCGGAAATGAACGAGCTTACCGAAAAAAGTATGGCTGAACATGTGAGGGTAAAGCGTGAATACGGTACCGTGCAAAGTTGCTTTTGTATAATTCAAGGGACCCTACCTCTACGTAAACAACCTTGAGGTTGCTGTTGAAAAATCAAATTCATTCTTCTAAGGTGCTACACTCCACCCATGCTGGATAGACGCGATCTCGGGTTCAACTCTAAAGCACCGCATCCTTTCGATTCAACTAACCGCCACGCCGATGAGCTTGCCGATTCCAAACGTGATCGCAGCAGCCGACAAGCCAAAAAACACCTGCCTGAAACCCGAAAACCAGACGTTGCGGCCGGTGAACAATGTGATGGCTGCACCGATCGTGAACAAGCCCAGGGCACTCGCCACTACGCTCAAGACGATCGCGGTCATGCCCGTGGTG
>JANMIM010001163.1:0-3606 GCA_031375795.1 Bacteroidota bacterium | reverse complement strand
GGACAAGACGATGAATGCCCGGAGCATGCTGTCCTCGGGCCAAGGCAAAACGAGGACTATATTTTTCCAGCCAAAACCCCAGTGCAAGGTTTCCTTGCTGACTGAGCGGCCACTCAATTTGCCCACGACCAATTCGGAATTCATGCCACCGATGCCATTGGAAACCTTGACAGGATTGCCGGGGTCGAGCATCCATGTGCCGTCGGCGACGATTTGATATTGGTACCTGCCGGGATTGAGGCGCATCACATAAGTCCATTCGCCATCTGAAAATTTCATGTCCCCCAGCGCCGGATTCCAGCCATTGATTTCCCCTGCGACCTGCACCTTGCCATACGTCTTGCCCTTGGGATCAAAACGTATGATCACAAATTCCTCCCGCGCCCTACGTACCAAAATATTGTACTTGTGTTTGCCAAAAGACAAATCCAAGGTCGAGAGCCAGGGCATACCAGCGCCGACGTCGCAACTCGGGATCGTGATCGTGTTGCTGGCGGAGTCTTTCAGGACATCCAGATGCGGATCCATCTTGATGGTATCGGGCCACTCTCCATTGGGAAAATAGTCGGCCAAATAGATCACGGTCGTATCCATTTGCAATTGGATGGGCGAAAAGATCCCCACACTTGCAGGTGCCGGGCGATCAAAAACCAAGGACGAGGAGGCGTCGTCGTCGGATGCGCAACCCGCAAACAACGCAGCCAAAAACAACGCTAGCAAAGCAAAACGTACTTTCATGCCCAAAAAATACGAAACAAAACCGATATCCAAAGCCCCAAAATCACTCCCCGAATCCCACCCTCCCGACTTTTCACTTTTCACTCTTTCACTTTTCACTCTTTCACTATCTTGCGCCATGTACGACATCGCCATCATCGGCGCCGGTCCCGCCGGCGCGACCTGTGCACTCGCCCTGCGCGCCACGGGCCTACGCGTCGTGATGCTCGACAAGTCTGTCTTTCCACGTGACAAGGTATGCGGTGATGCCATTCCTGCGCGCGCTGCACGCGTGCTGCGCGAGGTCTCGCCGGGCAGTGCGCTGCACCTTGCGGATTTGCCGCAAAAAACCACGATTCGCGCCTGCAAAGTCATCGCCCCCAATGGCAAACCATTTACCTACACGTTTGAGACGTCGGGATATTGTGCGCGCCGGATGGACTTTGATGCGTTTTTGCTGGCAGAGGCCTTGGAAAACTCCGCAGTGGATTTTCAGCCGGGCGCGGCGGTGGAAAGGATCGTGCGCCAAGACCAACATTGGGAAATCACGACGGCTGCGCAAACCCTGCAAGCGCGCTTCATCTTGGGCTGCGATGGCGCCAACGGCGTCACGGCCCGACAATTGACGGGCTTTGAAATGGACGCGCAGCACCATTGTGCTGCGGTGAGGGCATATTATGCAGGTGTCGCCGGCTTGCAGCCCGACACGATGGAAATCCATTTGTTGCATGATTGGTTGCCTGGCTATTTCTGGATTTTTCCCTTGAATAAAACCGAGTGCAACGTCGGTTTCGGGATGCTGAGCTCGGATATTGCGCAACGCAAGATTGCCCTGCGCCCCGCACTCACAGACATCATCGCGCAGACGCCCGGCTTGCGCACGCGTTTCGCGCAAGCGCAGCTGCAAGGCAAGGTCCAGGGATTTGGGCTGCCGCTTGGTTCGCGCTGGGTCACGATGAACGGAGCGGGCTTTTTGCTCTGCGGCGATGCCGCATCGCTCATCGACCCCGCGACGGGAGAGGGCATCGGCAACGCAATGTGGAGCGCACAGATCGCCGCCAAATGGGTCAAAACGGCATTCGAAAAGCATGATTTCAGCGCGGAATTCTTGGCGGGTTACGGCAAGGAGTTGCATTCCAAACTCGCCAAGGAATTGCGCCAAAAATATTGGGCGCAGCGATTGGTCGGCGACAGGATCTGGCTACTGAATTGGCTGATCGGTCGCGCTGGCAAGCGCGGTCTGGTCAATTGGGTGGTGCGGAAGGTGTTTTAGGTGCCGACCAATTGCGATCAATCTGCGACGTCTGCGATGATCTCGATGATTTTCTCGATTGCCATGCCCGAGAATTCGGAGATTTCCTTTGGAGCGAGGCCTTTTGCATGCAGACGCAGAACGAGTGCGCGCTCCTTCCTTTCGGATTCTTCAAGGCTTCTTTGCTTCTCCTCCTCGCGGCCCTTTTCGATCCCGATCTCGATGCCTTGCTTGATCCCTTTTTCCAATCCTTGATCCATGGCACTGCTCACGACTGCATTCATGCTGATGTAGTCCAGCCAACTAAGTTCATAGGCCTTGTGCTGTGCCTCGCTCATGTTGGAGACTTCGGCGGTATGAAAGGCTTTTTCAAAAATGGGCTCTTTCAAAATGGCTGGGATATGGTCAAACTTGCTCAGATTCTTCAAAAAATAAACCCATTTGTCGAAGTGCGTGACCAGCTCATGCTCTTTTTTGGTGAACAATGGCATCTGCAAGAGCTTGAAGTGGAGCTTGTTGTAAAACAAATCTCCATCTTGGTCCTTCAATTGCACATGGCGAAGGAATTTCCTGCGTTCTTCGTTTTCATCATATTCGAAATCAAGAATGGCAATGAAATAGACATCATTCAGCCTGAAATCCCATTCCTTGCCTTTCCTCGATTGGTCACGTATTGGGAAGGTCGCATAGAAGAGTGACCTGTCCTTGAAGAAGTTCATCTTGGCTTTCTGCATCTCCACGATGAACTGCTCGCCTGTCTTCGATTTGCAATGAATGTCAAAGTAAGCCTTGCGCTGATCGGAAAGATCGGATAATTTTTCATTGTTGCGAAACTGCAACTTCGCAATCTGATGGTGTGGAGGCAGCAGCTGATTGAGAAAATCAATCAATAATTCCTTGTTGCCCTCCTCTCCAAAGAGTTTCTTGAAGCCGAAATCGGTATATGGATTGATGTACTTTGACACAAATCAAAGTTACAAAACCTGTCCATCATTTGCAATCCAGCTCTCCCAGAATATCCCAACGCCCTCCTTTCCCAAATCCGCCCCCATTTGCAAGAAAACGCCACGAAAACCACAATTTTCCCTAACTTCCGCACTAAAATCCGATCAAAATGCGCCAGGTCATCCTGCTCACACTCACCCTCCTCCTCGCACTGTCCACCCGTGCGCAGACCTGCGACACCGCGCGCTACCGCCAACCCATTTTCCAAGTCCAGAAGACCGCCGACATCGTCTACGGCACCGCGCCTGCCATGCCCGCTGTCTATGTCAATGAGAATGTGACGGTTTCGCAAGACCTGAAACTCGATGTCTATCAGCCACTTGGTGATACGCTTTCTCGGCGGCCACTGATGATGTTTGCCTTTGGCGGCGGATTCCTGATCGGTGCCAAGGAGGATGAAGATGCCCGTGCGCTTTGTGATTCATTTGCCCGCAAAGGCTTTGTGACGGCGAGCATCAACTATCGACTCGGGATGAATGTCGCCGATGCAAACTCGGGAGAACGAGCCGTGTACCGCGCCGTGCAAGATTGGAGTGCTGCCATCCGCTATTTCAAGGAATTCGCTGGCACGTATCGCATCGACACCAATTGGATTTTTGCCGGTGGGGTGAGTGCCGGCAGCATCGAGCAGT
>JANMIM010001127.1:0-2725 GCA_031375795.1 Bacteroidota bacterium | reverse complement strand
TGTATGTGGGCACGGCATTCCGCAACGATTTGGCGCAGTTGATTCCGGCTTGCATGCAGCAGCTTGACCTCGACCATTTGAGCCTGACCGTATTTCTGGGAAGAATCCTGGAGGTCGGTACAGGCCGGATCAGCAGTGCCTCGGTGGATGCCATTCACGACCTGCTCGTGTTTGCGCGCAAGCCTCGTTACAACTCGGCCGGCAAGTTTCGGTATGCAGGCATTGACGACATGCATCTGGGCAACGTCGGTTGCGACCAATTGCCAGGGAAACTCAGGGCAGAAAATAAAGTGGTGTTTGTGGGAAAGCCAACCCCAAGCGCCCATGCCACTCCGATCTCAGCCTGCTAAGGCTATCGACCAACACCTAGGAATTTGTTTCTCTGACCACATTGGTTGATTGAGGAAAGGGGGCCACTAGGCCCTCTTTCTGATATCAAGCCCGTAGATTTCCTCGAGCCGCTCCACGACGCGAAATGCCGCAGGACAGACCAAGACATTCTTCTTGGTGATCTCAATGTGCGATTGAAACTTGCGCTGACCCGTGTGAGGGTATTCGCGGCAGGCTTTGGGGCGGTCTTCATAGATGCGGCACCGGTTGTCGGGCTGCAAGAAAGGGCAGGGGCCGCTGGCCTTGAGCACCATGTCGCGGTCCTCGTCGATGCGCAGGTATTGCTCCATGAACTTGCCGGGAGCCATCCCCAAGCGGCCTGCGATGCGGTCCACGTCCTTGGAGATGAAAATGGGAGAGATGCTCTTGCAGCAATTGGCGCATTCCAAACAATCCAAATTGGCAAAGACGGCATCGTCTGCGGCCATGACCTGCTGGTCGAGGTCACGTGGCGGATGCTTTTTGAGGCGATCCAGTAGTTTTCGTTGCGACTTGTGCGCCTTTTGGGCCTTTTCCTTTTCGGCCGACAAATCCATCATCTGTATTCGATCACCACATCTGCGGTGAGCGGATGGCTCTGGCAGGTGAGCACAAATCCTTCCTTGATCTCGGTGTCGCTCAGGCCTTCGTCTTCCTCCATTTCGATCTTGCCGGCGTGGCACATGGCACGGCATGTGCAGCACACGCCCATCTGGCAGGCAAAGGGCGGATCCATCCCCACGCCGATGACGGCTTCCAGGATCGTCTGGTTATTCTTGACGAGCACCTGCTTCTCCTTGCCATCGAGGCGCACGGTGATCGTGTAGTCGCCACGCTTGGCCTCGGCGGCTGCAGCTTTGGCGACGTCTTCGGGATCGGCAATCGGCGCCGTGAATATCTCGCGGTAGATCGCACTTTTTTCAATTCCCAGGAAGCCGAGTGCGGCCTGCGCCTCGTCCATCATCGGCGAGGGACCGCAGATCCAATAGGTTTTTGGCAGGTTGTCGACGTTCATCAAATCCTGCACGATGCCCAAAACCACGCTGCGCAAGGGCAGGCCACGCATGCCCAGCCAAGCGCTTGAGGGCTCGCTCAGGATATGGATCACGCGCAAGCGCTCAGGATTTGCATCCGCCAGCGCCTCCAGCTCCTGCCTGAAGATGATGGAAGCCTCGTCGCGGTTGCCATAAATCAAGGAGATGCGGCTTTTGGGTTCTGCGGCCAAGACGCTCTTGAGAATGGACATGAGCGGGGTGATGCCGCTGCCGCCGCCCAAGAGGATCAAATGGCGGGCGGTCGCCGGGTCGGGTGTGATCTTGAAGTTGCCCATGGGAGGGAAGACCTCGATCACATCCCCGGCCTTCACCTGCGTATGGATGAAGGAGGACACACGGCCATGGTCCACGCGCTTCACGGTCACGGCCAAGTCACGGTCGGTGATGGGGCTGGAGCAGAGCGAATAGGCTCGCCTCAGAGATTCGCCACCTACGTTCAGCTTGAGGGTGAGGTATTGGCCTGGCTTGTAGGAAAACGAGTCGTCGCCCGGCTTTTCAAAGTAGACGGTGCTTGCGTCGGCGGTTTCGTGAACCACCTTGGAAACTTTCAACTGTACAAACTTGCTCATCTGAGGCTTTTTCTAGTGCTTTATCCAAATATGTGGAAACTCGCCGAGCGAGTCTTGCAGCGGGTGCAAATATAAAGGATAATTTGGCTTTTGACTTTCGTGCGCATCGCCCTTGTTCATATCCGATTGTTGTACCGAGGCGGGTTGGAAACCCGGCTCTGGTCCTACATGCGGTACCTGCAAGCCCACGGGCACGAGGTGACCGTGATCGTGTACAAGGTCGGCAAGGGCATCGAAGTGCCCGAGGGCATACGGCTGCGGCACGTGAAGCTGGCTTGGGTGCCCAAGATGTTTCGGAGTTGGTTTTTTGACCGCGGTTTGGGAAGAATTGTCGCGGAGGAGAAATTCGACTTCGTACTGTCGCTCGGCCGCTCGACGCATCAAGATGCGCTGCTCTTGCCGGGAAACCACCTCGGTTTCCTCAAGGCCAAGGGCAAGAAATGGAAATCGCTCGATGACCGGCTGCAGATCCTGATGGATCGGCGGGGCTATGCCTCGCCGGGCGTGATCCTGGCCTGCTCGGAGATGATGCGTGACGAGGTCGTGGAATTGTATGGTGTGGACCGTGCCAAGATCAAGGTCTTGTATCCGCCCTCAGACACGCAGCGTTTTCATTTGGGCCTGCGCGCCGACCGCACACGGTTGCGCGAGCGCTTTGGCATGCGGTCGCACATGACCACGCTCGTGCTCGTGAGCGCAAGCCACAGCCGCAAGGGCCTGCCGCTGCTGGAC
>JANMIM010001113.1:0-7706 GCA_031375795.1 Bacteroidota bacterium | reverse complement strand
CCTGGGTATAGCCGACATAGGAGTTGGTGAATGCAAAGATGCTGCGAATCGTGTTGAGGGCGTCCTCGCAATGGTTGTTGACAAAGCGGCAGCGGTCGATCAGGATCTCGGATTCGTAGAGGGTCACGGCCCCGGTGAGGTTCCAGCCCTTGTAATGCAGTGTGTTCAGGTTGTCGAATACCACATAGTGAAACTCGGACTTGCGATCGGCCTGGAGCACCGTGAAGCCATTGGCCGACTGGTCGGAGCTGGTGATGAGGATCGGTGCGTCCTCGTCTCCAAACATGAGCACCTGTGACTTGGAGATGAACTTGGCCTTGGACACCAAGTCCAATTGCACGCCCTTTTCAAACCAGACCTGGTAGCCCGTGGGAATCAAGATGTCCTTGTCTGTCTTGTATTTGCCCGTCTTGAAGGTCACGCGCTTGGTGCTGGGATCGACCTGGTAGATGGCATTGCTGGTGATCTGCAGCCCGTCAAACAATTCCTGCTCAGGGGTGAGCCCGGCAGGCTCGGCCCAGGGCAGCACATCGGCATGAAACAGCGAGTCGATGCCTGGGATCTGGAAGAATACGAATTTACCCTCGGCAGCACTGAAGACATCGACATACTCTGCGGGAAACTCATTGTTGTACGCCGCGAGCATTTCCTCCCTGCTGAAGGGCACGTCGATCTTGTCGGCCTTCTTGCCCACGCCCTTGAGGATCACCGGCAAGCAATGGTAGTTGTACATGCGGTAATGGTAGCCCTCGCCGACCTTGCCCTGCAGGTGGGCCTTGACCGAACTGCGCTCCATGGGCAGCAGCAGGAGCCGCAGCGTGCGTGCACGCTCAAAGAGGCCCTGGCGATCGTAGGTGTACTCCGGCCATTCATACGTGATCCACTTCTCGTACTGTGCGAGCGGTCGGGCCACGTCGAGGTACATCTGCTGCAAGTACTGGCGGTCGGTGAATTGCATGAGGTAGCCGATGTACAGGTCCAGGAACTGGCGGTCGAGGAAAAATCGCTCAAACATGAGTTCGCGGTAGCCCGGGGCCATGTAGCGGATGTTCCTGGCAAAGCCGATGAAGGGTCGGTTGATCCAAAGGAGCGGGCCATTCTCCGTGAATCCGTCAAAGCCGATGGGCTCCATGCGACTGATCACCGGGTTGTAATACCAGCGCTGGTTGTGCCAGATGAAGGCGTGCTGGGCATTCATCACGTCGACGATCGCGAAGTACTTGGCAAACTTGCGTGCGTCAAAGATGTCCCAGACGGCCTTCTGGCCGGTCTTGTATTGCTGCACGAGCTGCGAGGCGATCTCCACCTGCCGCATCATGGCAGTGTCTTGCAAGGCCTGCTGCACGCCAAACGACACAATGTCGCTGGCCTTGTAAAACGGCACATGGTCCTCCAAGTCGGGGATTTCGTTGGCGATGCTGAGCTCCTGCACCTTCCAGAGACCCTCCTCGTCGTATTTCATGATCGGGCCTTCGCGGCGGCTGTTGTACTCGACGATCTGCTTGTCGAAGTGTTCCTCGTAGGCATAGAGGCCCTTGGAAATGCCATTGACTTTGAGCTCGATGAATTCGTAGCGTGGGGTGAGGATGCCCTCCTTGTCGAGCCACTGGTGAAAGATCCACTCGTTGAGAAAATCGCGTGTGAGCGGATTTTGCACCGAGAAGGTCACCATCCGCCGCCAAGCCATGCCGGGATCCAGTTGGATGCGAAAGGACCACTTCTCGCCGACGAGGTGGTCGGTCCAGTCGCCTTTGAGACGGGCCTTGCCGGTGTATTCCTTCTTGCCCTCGTTGAAATTCACCTTCACCCATTCATCCGCCCCTGCCGCCAAAATGCCCCTGTGCAAGGCATCCTCCCTGATCTGGTGCAGCTTGTCCATGCCCTTGTCGCTGATGATGAGGTCGATGCAGGGGATCGAATCCGTGTTGGGGAAATTCCCAGCCTTGCGTGGGCTGCCCGGCGATGTGCGGCGCACGACCATGTCGTCAAAATAGGCCGTGTCGGGATGCTCGTTCCAGACATAAAACTTGATGCGCGCCGAGTCCTCAAAGATCGGAACCTCCAACTTCAGGATCAGCTGCTCCCATCCGCCAGCTTCTTCCTTGCCCGACATCACGCCCTCCTTGTAAACGCCCCAGCTCGCATCGGCGATGAGGGTGCCGAGGTGCTTGGAGTTCTTGCGCCAGACCGTGACCTCAAAGGACTCGCCCGGGCGCAGTCCGCTGATCTCATAGGTCGCGCCAAATTGCTGCTTGTCATAGAGCTTGCAGGAATACACCCCCGAGCGGGCATCGCCCTCCCATTGGGTCTGTCCATTGTTGAGCCTAGTGTCGCCTGCCACAAAAAACTTGGCCTCCCCCTCGGCCACCACCGTCTCCATGTCGCAAGCCACAAGCGAGTCTTGCCGCCACTCGTTCTTGTAACTGCGGTACACCAGCCAGAAGGCCGCCGCTGCCACAGCGATCGCCGCAGCGATGAGCGCCAATCGCTTGTACATCACAGACTTGGAGCGATCGTTGCGAATGATCATACAGCGATGTTGCGTTGCTCGACAAATGAAAGCACCATGTCGGGGGCCAATGCGGTGAGGGCCGCGCGCACCTTCTCGATCTGGTCGATGGAGCCCGCGTCGATCACGTAGCTGATGTCGAGCTGCTTGCCGCTGTCGTCGACACGCTTGAGCTCGACAAATGGGAAGCTCTCGCTCAGTACCTTGGTGATGGCGGCGAGGTCGCGATGGCTCGTGCTCAGGTTCAGGTGCATGTTGTCGGCCGACTTGAAGAGGCTGCGCTTGCGCATCATGGCCTGCACAAACAGCAGCCCGATGATGAAGATGAATGCCCCGATGGCGATGATGATCTCATCGGCGCCGGCCGCGAGGCCCAGGCCGATGGCGAGGAAGAGGTAGGTCAGCTCCTCGGGATCCTTGACGGCCGCCCTGAAGCGCACGATGCTCAAGGCGCCGACCAGGCCGAGTGACAATGCGACAGAGGACTTCACGATGAAGATGATGAGCATCGTCGTGAGCGCCAGCGGCATGAAGATGCGCGCAAACCGCCTGCGGTTGCTGATCGCATTCCCAAACCGCACATAAAACAAGCTCAGCAAGGTCGCCAAGATGGCTGTGACCAAGAGGTTGCCCGCAAACTTGAAGTAATTGATCTCGGTGAATGACTGCTGCAGTTCTCCCAGGTAGCGCTCGAAATATTCCATATCCTAGCATGGGCCAAACCCGCCCGATTATCCGATTTGAGTTTCAAAGGACGCAAATTTAGTAAAAAGGCAGATGAAAAAACGGAACCGGCAGCCAATGCCAGCTGCCGCCAATGCCAGCATGCGCAGTGCGAGCAGCCCCGCCGCGTCGGAGCCGGAATTTCCTGCCCAGGCCTCCGGCCTGAGAGCAAACCCAGCAGCAGGTATCAACCCGATCGATGCCCCAAAAGAGGCAATCCCGGTCCTCAGAAAGCTCCGTCCCCACACAAGTCAAAATCCTCACCGCTGCACCGCCACGCGACAAAACGCCGTCTCCGAGCCGGCCCAGACCCTCAGCACATACAAGCCCGCAGCCAGACCGCGCTGATCAAAATGTTGCACAAACTCACCTTGGATGTCGTCTGCCGACGCAAAGGCCGTGCCCACAATGCGGCCGTCGGCGCTGGAGAGCTCGATCTTGACCTTGGAGGGCGAGGGTAGCCGGCAGCGCAATGCAAAGCTCCCGTCACAGGGATTGGGGTAAGGATACAACTGCAACGTGGTCATTTGGTCCTTGCAGTCCTTGTCGATCTGCGCATGCAATAGGTTTTCCCATTCGCCGTCGGGGTCGAAATCGGTGCCGTCGTACATGAGATAATAGAGATTGAAGAGCAGCATGTAGTCCAATCCATTGTACAGGTCACCACGCGAAACTTCGAAACAGCTGCCTTCGGCACCCGCGATCAACTGATTGTAGGGTTCCTTGTCGCCATCGTCGTCCAGATCGGCTAGGGCCCAGATCGTGCCGGTAAAGCGGTTGTCGGTGTTCCATCCATAAAACGGCGATGGATCGGGCCATGTCGAATGTGGGCCGTCACAGGGTGCAAGGTCCAGCATGCCCCGGTAAATGGAGCTGCTCACGTAGCTGTCCTCCAGCGGCGAACCATACAGCAGGTGGTGGTAAGCATAATATATTTCACGGTCTCTCCCCGGGTCGCTCGCGGTGCTGGGGATTGCCATGCGGTTGAGGCGATTGGCGGTATTGTCGCCCCAAGCGTTGCCGATTGCGGCCATCGCAGAGGACAAGGCCATGACCATTTCATTGCCAAACAAAATGGGGACTCCCTGCGCGCTCCAAAAACCGCTGGGGCTTCCAGCATCAAAGACCCCTGGCGAATCCAGCAGCACCTCTCCCATGGTCGCCTTGGGATAGCCCCAGCCGACACCGTTGGCGCCAATCGGCACGATGCTGTCGGTGAGCGGATTGCGCAACGTCCAGTCTTTTTGGGGCGGACTCCAGAGCATGTTCACGATGCGTCCGCCCTCGTTGATTGCAAACCTGCGCAGGGGTACGCCGTTGAATTCCACGGCGGGATCGACCCATTTTTTCACGGCCATGAGGCCCATGATCAAGAAGATGGCTTGGTCGTGGCTCATTTCCTTGGACCGGCAATTGCGGCCATAAGGGGAGAGCAATTCCGAGGCTGTATTCTCCATGCCCGGGAAATTGGCGTGGAATCCATAGGACGCGTCGCCGCGAATTGCATAGCCGTCGAGGAGCGTGTTGTCGTCATAGTCGGTTGCCGTCATGGGCCCGGAGGGTGCCCCCGCGGCCAATTGTGTGCAGGCGGGCCAATCGCTCGTGGAATAGGTATAGAAATTGGAATGCGCATCGAGCCGCCACAGCGCATTCAAGGCATAATACAATTCTTCGACATTCTCTGCCGTCGCATATCCACGTCGCTTGAGCAGTTCGTGCTCGGTGGCCAATACCGCAATGTACCATCCCAGCGTGGAGGTGCCATCTGATTGCGCCCAGGTAACGCCGGGGTTTCCAAACACGACCCGAAACTGGTTGATTTCCGAAGCTGGGACACTCTCACCCGGGCCCGGGCCTACCTTGACAAACAGCTCGTGCAGCCGCTGCCGATAGAGCCAGTATTTTTCCAGGTTGCGCGGATCGCCTTGCGCAAAGACGCAGCCTGCACCGATGAGCAAAACCATTGCTAGCAGTTGTATGAATGTCTTTGGCTTCATCAATGGTGCTTTTTGTGACGATTTTTTGCTGTCCAAACCAAAGATAGTCAAAATTTGATTCCGCCGTCTCCAAACTTCACGCCAATCATCTGGCAAATATGGCCTTCAAAAACCACCCGGAAATGCCATTTCAAGCCACGGTATTCGCCCTTTTGACGAGGTTCCCTGAGGTGTCGGGACAGGCAGGGCAGGCTACGGCGCGTGTCGGATCAGCATTTGGCCCAAAGCCACCGATCATCGCAACGAACTTTGTATTCACCGCAAAAGCCCGCTATCTTCATCGCTCAATTGTGCAATCATGAAACTGAGAATATTGTCCCTGCTTGCGAGCAACTCCTTTGTCGATTATCTGGAGGGCATGGCCTTGATGCATGAGGGCATCACGCAACGTACCCTGCCGCAACGCGAGGTCGATGCCGAAATCATGGAGCGGGCTGCCGCCGTCGTGGCGCTCGAGCGCTGGGCCGAACATGAAGATTATGTCGAGAAAATCGAATATTTTGTCGAGCGTCTGCCGCAATATGGCGAGCTCTTGGCGCAGGACAATCCGGCTGGGCAGAGCTTGCGTGGTATCGTAGTCTTGATCAATGGCATTGCACAAGGAAAACACAATGGCGGCGGTTTTCGTGCAGAAAATTCGTCGCAATCTGGATGGCAATTGGCGCAGGTGGCGGGTGAAACTTTGGCGCAATATTATGCTGCCGAGGGCCGCTACATCGATGGCGCATTTTTTACGGATCTGGGCGAATGGTTTGGGGCCATTGCGGATGCACAAACTGCGTTTTTGGCGGACTTGCGTGCGTTTGACGACTGGAATGAAGGCAATGCGATTGGCTTGCTGCAGGTGATGCAAATGGCGGATTTTTATTTTCAGGAACGATTGCTCGATGCCTTGCAAGCACGTGCAAACAATCCGATCGTGAAGGCCGAGATTTTTGAGCGTTACCTGGCGCTTTTGCATGATTTGTTACAGCAATTCATGGCCGCAGACGAGCCCGAAAAAGCTGCCGAAGTCGGCAAGCTCATCGCTTTGGTGCAATACAAAAGCCAAGGTCTCAGCAACAATTGATCGCGCGCCTACCACGGCATAGCAGCCTATTGAACTTCATTCCACCCCTATTTGGATTCCATGGAAAATCATCCGCCCACACCACCAAACCAGTCCCCCGGCGACCACGATGCTGCCACCGAGGACATGATTGCGCTCGCTGCCGAATGCGTGGACTTTTTCGAAGCGCGCTTCGATGGCTTTGACTACAGCGAGGCGAGCCTTGCCGTGGTCGAGGAATTGCTTGGCGAAGCGAGCGATTTTTTCGAGAATATGTCCCCCAAGCGCCAGGACCAGATCGTGTCGCAAGTCGGGGCCTACGTCTTTGAGGTGGCCCGCCGCAATTTGGGCGGGCGGTATTTTTGGTACGATGCCGGCAAGCAGCCGATCTTGGTGACGGGCCTGCCGGAGTTTGAGATCTCCATGCTCGCCTACGACAAGGTGCGCGGCCGACTTGTGAATGGGCCAGAGGACAGCATTCTGTTTTTCTTTGAGGGCTACGCCGAGCGGGTGCGCGCCGCCAAACCGGGCGACAAGGCGATGATCGTCTGAAACTTACGCGGTGCCTGCGCAGCGATAGACTGCCGGGCACGCAGCATGCAACAGCGATTGGGGCACTGCCCAAAATCTACCGTTTACACACGATAGTTGACCGAATTCTCGAAATGCCTACCGAAAGGCCAACGAATGCCCCATCTTAGGCGTACGTTCGGTAAATCTCTATCACTCTCTATGAAGCCCATTCTCAGCGCCTTATTGCTATTGCTAGCCTGTTCCCTGGCATCTGCCCAGCCCTGGATGGCGGCCCCCTACCTCGACATCCGAAACGCATCCGACGAATGGAAACGTACCAATTTTTATGAAATCCAGGAGGCCTTTGAGCGCTACGAGGAGGCGCGTGAGGCAATGCTCGAGGACCCCGAGGCACGTGAAGCCGAAGGGGAAGAAGAGGAATATGAATGCGATGGGGAATTCCCTGGCTTTGCCCAATACAAGCGCTGGGAGGCCTACATGGAGCCGAGGGTTTATCCTTCAGGGGACATTACCTTGCCGCAAAAGACCTACGACCATTTGCAGCAATATCTCCGTTCCAGCTATTATTTGAATGCTGCGATCAACAAGGAAAGCCAAGCGCTTGTCGTCTCCAGCTGGATCCCGCTTGGGCCTTGGGGTACGCATTGGAAGTCCTATTTCGGGGGTGCGGGTCGCGTCACCTTCCTGAAGTTCCATCCGACGAATCCCAATACCATGTGGACCTTCGCACCCTCGGGTGGACTCTGGAAAACGGTCGACGGCGGTCTCAACTGGACCACCAATACCGACCAACTGCCCTTCATCGGCACGACCGACATGGCCATCAACCCGCTCAATCCGAATGAGATGTACTTGGCGATGGGTGATGGCAACGGCACCAACTCCTCGCTCTGGC
>JANMIM010001098.1:0-2972 GCA_031375795.1 Bacteroidota bacterium | reverse complement strand
GAGAAGGCCGTATCCGGGACCCCCGGCGTCGCCTATGCAGACTATGACCTGGAGTTGCACAACCTATATGTGTCCTACGACTCGACCAAAGTCACCGTCAGCGGGCTTCATGCTGCCGTCGCTGGTGCCGGGTACGAATCCAAACTCCAGCCGGCCGTGCCCGAAGCCTACGCTGCCCTGCCCAAATGCTGCAAGAAACCAGAGGACCAGTGAGGGAATCCCAAGATCGGAATCGTCGCCTCCACGCCCTTGTGATCTGCGGCATGATGGCTGCGATCGCGATCCTGCGACCGGTGAGCGGACTGGCGCAACTGCCAGACCTGCCTTCCAAAATGGCCAAGGTCGACCGCTTGATCGACGATCGTCGTGGCAGCGAGGCCATCCAAAACGCCAAGACCCTCGTCGAACAGGAGACCGCTGCCAGGCAGCCCGCTGACCCCGTCATCGGCGACCTCCAATGCTGGCTGGGCATGGTGTACCTGAAACTCAGCCGGTTTCAGGAGGCCGAACTCTGGATCAAGAAGGGATTGGACCACCGCAGGAAACACCTGCAAAACAATGCGATGCCCATCGGCGATGCACATATACAACTTGCCAAGGTCTATTTGGAGGCTAGCCGCGCCACCGATGCCGAGGCCGAACTCAAACGGGCGGCAGACATTTTCAGGCAAGCCGGGGAGGGTGGCCGATCCAAGGGCATCGCCGTTCTGGAGCAGTATGCGGGCCTCTGCTTGATGCAAGACCGTCTGAGCGAGGCAGAACGGCGCTATGACACGGTGCTCACAGCCCAGGCAGCCCTGCTTGGCAACGAGCACCCCAGCTTGGCCATGACCCTCAACAATCTGGGAGGGGTCTACCAAGCCCAAGGCAACCTCGAGCGCGCAAGGGGAGCCTACGAGCAGGCCCTGCAATTGCAGACAGTTGCGCTCGGCAAGGATGCCGCGCCGCTCGCGACCACCTGCACCAACCTGGGCGTGGTACACGACGAGAACAGCGATTTTGAGCTGGCCGAGCAATATTTGCTGCAAGCCTACGCGATCAGATCCAAGGCGCTGCCGATTTATGACCCCTTGCTCCTCGTCTCGCTCGACAATCTGGTGAGCTTCTACCTCAAGCGCGAGACCTATGCCAAGGCCGAAACCCTGCTGCTGGAGGCCAAGGAGCAACGTGAAAGGCGGCTGGGGGCCGATCAACCGGCCGTGGCCGAGATCTTTGACCGCTTTGCCACGCTCAAAATGGCCATGGGGCAAGCCTCGCTGGCAGAGCAATATTGGCTGCTTGCGCTGCGCATCAGGGAAAACAGCGACGGGCCTCAGAGCGAATCGGTGGCAGCAAACCTGTACAACCTCGCCAAGCTCGAAAACATCCTAGGCAAGAATGACCAAGCCCGCATCCACCTCAACTGGGCACGGGATATCTATGACAATCAAGCGATTGGCAATGAAGCCCAGATCACAGCCATCTTGTCGGAGGTTTTTGTGTGCGACTACATGCAAGGCAAGATGGAGGCGGCAGAGGATGATTTGCAGCTCATGTACACCTTGAAAACGGAAGTCTACGGGCGCAAACACCCCGAGACCCTCAATGTCGTCGTGGAGATGGTGAGATTCTACAGGGAAATCGGATGGGATGCAAAAGCAGAGGCCCTGGAAAAAGAAATTTCTGACGCGACCGAAAAAAAATAATTGCGGCAGGGGAAAAACGCAGACCTAGGCCCAACCTCCCTCCTAGAAATTGTCAAAATGACACACCTTCAAGTTGCTGATTATCAGCGAGAATATTTTTCACTTTTGGTGATTTTGTAGAAGAATAATTTTCAATCTATTTCTTTTTTTCGTAACTTATTTCTTGTCCAATGGGGGCCATTCATCGCCCAAAATGCCCAATTTGAAGGGTATTTCAAGTCGTTTGACGACAAAATCGTGCTTCACGATGCTGGATATTTCGAAAGTTCGTAGTATCTTTGCAGCAGTTCTTATGGAAAATGAATGGCCCGTGCATCTATTGGGCAGAATCAAAAATCACTCAACACTCTTTTTTAAGTCTTAAGTCAATGAAATTCTCTACTTCCACCCTTTTGAAATTCTCCAAAACCCTCTCCATCCTCCTTCTTTTGGCCATCGTCGCCTTTGGTTGCCAAAAAGAAATGATCCAGCCAGAATCAGACGCACCAGCCGCCCAATATGGTGGGAATCCATCGTTGCAGCGCCCATTGGCACAATGCGGTGCTTCGGTGTTTGCAGCCATGAAGGCTGGCCCGGTGAGCCTCGGCACGGTAGAAATGTTGAACGATGCCAGCCAGTTGTACATGATCTTTGACATGAACAACTTCAAATTCATCGAGCAAATCAAAATCTACGTCGGCGACCTCGGTCAGATGCCCGTCGATGGCGCTGGAAACATCTTGGTCGAGGCCTTCCCTGTGCAATACCAAATGGGCATCCCAGCCAATGAGTACACGTTTACGCTCGCCAACGAGGACATCAGCACCTGCAATGACATCATTGTCTGGGCACGTGTGAGCACCCGCAACATCTTTGGCCAAGTGACCAGCACCGTGGATACATGGATGAGCGGCAACGCCATCGCCAATGGTTTCGAGACACCCTTTTGCCTCACGACCTGCACCGCAGGCGCGCAAAACGTGAACTCGGTCGAATAATCGATTGCGAAAAATAGAAAGCGCCGCTGTGATCACCCTCACGGCGGCGTTTTTTTCATGCCCAGCCGCCGTCCATCTGAGCTTGCGAGTCACCTGTGCTCCGCAGGGCGGCGGAGTCGGAATACAAAACCAGTCCTCGTTTTCTACAAACGTTTGACTCCTATGCTATGTGCCGAAGGGCGGCATGGTCACCAAAATCGTACAGAAACTTTGGAGCTGTTGCACGAGGTAGAACCGAGCGGTGAATGCCCTGCCTGTTGAAACAATCCATTTTGCGATTGTGGCGAATCAGGTAATTTTGGGTTTGAAG
>JANMIM010001069.1:0-2461 GCA_031375795.1 Bacteroidota bacterium | reverse complement strand
GGTGCGCGCCGCCATCGATCGGATTGGGAAATGCCCGCAATTCGATCTGCCGATCCACCGCCTCGCCACGTCCGACGCCACAATTGGCACTGCCATCGACTTGTAGCTGCACAAAGAATTGCTCGGGGCCCAGTTTGTAGGTCACGGTATGGGTCCCTGCCCCCGCCGCCAGCACATTGAAACTGTCCCCCTGCACGTAGGCGCCCGACCAGATGCCGCCGGGCACGCTCGCCTGCAAGGGCACGATCGTGTCGCTCAGGCACACCGTCGGGTTGCCCACGAAGTGCGGCCGTAGGCGCGGGTAAAAATCGTCGACCCAGTAGGCGCGGTACAGGCTGCTATCCAGTACCGCCCGCCACAGCACCGACCCGCTCGCGGCGATCTCGGTAATGCTGCGCCCACCTGCCGAGCCGATCACATAGCCGCCGCCCGGCACGCGGTCCACATTGCCGTCCTCGGCACTGTAATCGGCCACGGGCAGCACCTGCGTCCAGCTGATCTCCACCTGCGGATTCACGTAGGAAAAATCCACCCACCACTCCACGACACGACTTTGGGTCCCGAGCCCCTGGTTGTCAAAGCTCAGGTAATAGCCTGGCCGAGAGGCCCGCAGGCCATGCTGCCCCACCATCGAGTCGGGCGGCAAGACGACGATGTCGCCTGCCGGGCCCACGTGCCACAATGTGCCGCCCCCGGGACGACCGATCTTGAGCACCTCGCTCACGCCGCCCAGAGAAACCATGGGATTGCCGTCGCCGTCGACCATGAGCGAGTTGGCATCGAGCCAGTTGATGGCCTGCACTCCAAATTTGGGTACCCAGTCGCCGCCCAGTGCCGGGCTGCCGAGGGGGTCGCGGTGGTCAAAGGCCGACCAGGACCAAGTAAGGGCACCCGCCGTGTCGAATTCCAGCAGGCCGGGCCCGACGACGAGGGCTGCCGAGTCCCCGCCCACCGAGGACTTGTCCACGGTGTCGAGCCGTGCCGCCAGCACGAGCCAGCGACCGTCTGGGCTGCGCGCGACGTCGTGGTGGGCCATCCAGCCGGGGGCCGTAGCGGCCAGGTTCACGCTGCGCAAGACCCGGCCATCGAGTGCAATCTCGGTGACTTGGTCGCATTGGGTGAGCAGGATGCTGTGGGTGGCGGGTTGATAGGCAAAGTGCTGACAGGGGCCGTCCAATGCAGCGGCGGCGTTGCCGGGCATGCGTTGGTACCAGATGAGGGAGCCAAAGCGGTCGTGGACTTGCAGGTATTGGTCGGGCTTGCCGTGGGCGGCATTGGAGAGCACATAGCCGGGCGGATAGCCCGCTGCACCCGTGATGCCGAGCACGTGGCCCACTGCTACGCCTTGCGGCACGGCGGCCACCGCAAAGCTGTCCCAGGCACTTGCATAGCAACCTGTCGCATCAAATGCGAGGGCGCGGTATCGATAGGTCTTTTGGGGAATCAGGCCCATCACCGTGATCATGTGGCTCGTGCCCGAGTCACTCACCCCTGTGCTGTGATGGATCGAGTCGCTGCCATTCCAGTAGGCATATTCCACAAATCCCTTGGCGGCTTGGCTCGTGGTAAACTGCACGTCATAGCGCAAGACATTGTCGGGCTGCACGGTTGCCGTGGGCGGGGAGGGAATGGGTTGCGCATTCGAAACGAGGTGAAGCAAATGCAGGAGCAGCAACAACAAAAGTGCATGGAAACGGCGCATGCAGGCAATTTAGGGCTTTTCGGAATGCAAAAAACGCCAAAAGAAAAATGCAGACAGGCCCGTGCACACGTGCCAGGCGGCATGCCATTGGAGCCAGCCCGTGGGGTCGCAGCCGACCTTGGCGAGGTCCAGGCCCCTGAAAACGCCAGCCAGCAGCAGCGCCACAATCCCCAGCAGCAGCAGCCAACCGTTGAAGCTCGCCCTTTGCCTGAAATACAAGCCGAGCACCAAGGCCACACCCAGCAGCATGAAGGCGGGCAGCAAGATTTTCCCATCCACCATCCACTTCACAAAATACAGCAACACGGCCAGTGCCGTCGCGACCAGGAGCCATCCCCTGCGGCCCGCCGCAGCGTCGGCCCAGCCCAGCGCCAAGCCCCAGCGGTAGGCACCACCGACCAGCAGGCCCACGGCGACGGCATAGGTGAATGCCATGTCCCAGTGCTGCCCCACACGCGTGACCGACGCGTGAAAAAAGAAACTGCCAAAGCACAGGCCCATCAGCGCCAAGCCCATCCAGATCGTCATGGCCGGGAATCGCTGCAAGGGATTGCCGGAGTCCGACCGCCTCCAGTCTCGGATTCCCTCGACGCACATCCAGACGCCGAGCAGGCAATAGATGAGATTGGACCAGGCATTGACCGGCTGCCGCACGAGGGCCTCCATGCGGTTGAGCTCGCAATACTCGGCCGTGAGGCCCGCCTTGCCCAGGGGCATGTCCGCCCACAGGTCTGCGGGTGCGAGGCCCAGCAGCAGCGC
>JANMIM010001043.1:0-6755 GCA_031375795.1 Bacteroidota bacterium | reverse complement strand
TCCACCCCCGATATAGCTCACCTCATGCTTGTAGCGGGGCATGAGCGCAATATTGTCTGCCAGGTGGAGGAAATAGGATTGCCAGAATTCGTCGGTGAGGTCGCTGAGTTCATTCACACAGGCAATCTGGATATCGGGCTTGATGCGGTGCATGAAATAGAGCTTCCCATGGATGCGGCGCGGGAAAAAAATCAAATTCTTGTCCCATAGCAACACACGTTTTCCTTCCACCTCGCGGATGAGTGCATGGTTGTTGTAGCGTTCATACTTTTGATTGAGTTCGGTTTGGGAGCTTGCAAGTCGGCTGAAGGCCTCAAAACTCATTTGCGGTGTGATGACTCCTTGCTTTTCAAAATGAACCAAGTCCTTGCTCGTTGCAACGGCGCCCAAGGCATTGATCCCGTCAAATGCCGTGTAGCTCAGGTAATAGATGTCGTCGATCCGCACGATGCGCGGATCCTCCAAGCCTTGACACTCATATTCATGTTGCGGAAACAGCAGCGGCGTGTCATGCCTGTGCCCGACCTGGGTGGGCGTCTCGAGCTGGCAATAGCCGATGGTGGAGTGGTTGCCCTTGCCCACTGCGCGGTAGAAGAGATGGATCGTGCCGGCCACCATGATCACGCCGGGGTTCAAGACGCCCTCATGCTCAAATCCAGACTTCGTTTTTTGGAGAACTATTCCTTCCTTCTTGATCTCTAGCATTTTAGCATTGATTTATTGGCGCCATCGCGCATACTTCATTCCATCTCCCTGCACAGCCACAGATGCGGTCAGCCAAAAAATCGAAGGGCGGGCTTTTGAGGTCCCACCCTTCTTACCACCCACTCAAATTCCATTCGGTCTTTACGATTTCATGGATGCTCCGAGTAGACTGGCTATGTCATTTAGGTTTGCCGGCCCTGGCGATGAAGCTGAGGATTTCATCGCGGTCCCTGCTCAATCGTTTGCACAAGCGGGCGATCATCTCCTCTTCCTCACCACCCTTGCATTCCACATCTTCATGCGTGAGCAAGGGAAATTCAAGCTTGAGCGCCCTTGCCTTGATATCCCAGCCCCCATCGATGTGGTAAGGCGGGTCTTGCATACTTTTTGGAGTTTCCATTGACAATTGCGTTGCCCGGTAGATTGTGTGACAACAGGACAAAAGTCGTGCGACAGGCTCCCCTAGGTGTTACATCGATGGTGGGAAATATTGTATTGATCACGGATGTGATGATGGCTGCTGTCGTGGGAGTGTGGGGTGATGTGAGACACTTTCCCAATCAGGCAGCGCCAAACCCCCAAACAAAACACGCTCGCTGCAAAGCCACGCGCCATCCAATGGGCTATTTCCGAAGCCTGCTGAGGATCGCAACAAAAACAGCATCCGTTCTTCATCGCAATGAGGCACTGATTGTCAATGTGCCTCCAAGCAAAGACCGAATGATCGTATTGCTTTGCATGGTGACATACCTGCTGGGGCAACGAGCGATCGACCAAGCAAAGCGACTATGCGAACGGATCCAGAGAGAAAAAGGCCAAAGACCTCGTTGGTGAAGCCTGCCTTGGTGCTCTTTTTGTTTCTCAAAGACAACTTGAAAGCGAAAACAGCGATGAGCCCAAAAGCCCCAAACGCCGCCCATAGGGCAGCCAAGAATGTACAGGCCTTGAACACTGAAATCGAAAAGCCAATCAAACAACTTGCAGCATTGAGCAACCAACCATCGACACTTCGCAGCCTTTGGTATTCACTGATATTCAATTGTTTGGAAGCCCTGCGCGTCAGAATGCGTCCTCAATATTGATAATGCTAACCCCCCCATCATAAGCCACCCGAAACGTCAAGCTAGGCGGCGAAGTACTGACATAGGTCACCGTGAGCAATCCCTGCGCATACCTTTGCCGCATCTGCCCCAGCGTCAGCCCAAAACTTTGCATCCCCCAGTCCCGGGCCTCCAGGATCACCCGCATCGCCAGCGGCTGCGGAACCGCGCCACCACTTTGCAACCAAGACGTCAGCCAGGCACCATTGCCCCAGCCATTGCCGCCAGCACCCGCATTGCCCCCGTTCCCATTCCCCTGCGCAGCCGCAAAAGACACCGACAAAAGCAAAAACGCAATACCAAAAAGGAACCGCTTCATAGTCAATTTAAGGTTATGTGTAGAAAATAGACAGTACAAGATAACGAATTGCGGCAGCCCAAGGAAACCATTTTCGCGGTAATTCTTGGCAACTTTGCAGGGGGGCCCTTGGAGGCCTTCGCGATCCAGTGGACAGGTCGATCGACCATGCAGGTTCTTGCCGGCGAAAATCCGTATGAGGTGTAATTGTATTTGTTTTTCTCCAGAGGCGTATCCTCCTGAAATAATCTCACAGCAAAGTTGTAACGCCACACAAAAAAAAAGCCGCACCAAGTCCCCCCAGTGCGGCAATCGGTCTGAATCCTCAGCGCCCCACCCTACCGCTCCGCTTGCGCATCGCCCAGCAACGCCGCTGTCTCTACCATCTTCAAAAACTCCGCCCGGTTGCCTTCCACGTCGCTGCCTTTGGCAGCGCGGGCCAGCAGCTTCACCACCTCGTAGGTCGCCGCGCCTTTGTGCTCGGAGTCCCGCAGCAGCATCCCAAACGCCGCCACCGCCGCCGAGAACTTGAAGTTCTCCGAACTGCCCAGCAAGTCCACAGGCCGCGCCGCGCATTGCTGCTCGATGAGTTGGCTCACGTCGCCGTCGGGGGCCTTGTAGCGAAACTTGACGGTGAGCAACTCGCCGGTCGCGGCTTTGGGGCTCAGGCTTTGTTGCTGGTAGCGCAGCGCGCCCGTCGTCGCAGTGGATGCGGCCGCAGGCACGATTTCATACAGCGCGGTCACACTATGCCCGGCCCCCAATTCGCCCGCATCCTTTTTGTCGTCGTCAAAATCCTCGTTTTCCAAGTGCCGGTTTTCATAGCCCACGAGACGGTAGCTTTGCACCACGGCGGGGTTGAACTCCACCTGGATCTTCACGTCCTTGGCAATCGTGTTGAGGGTGCCGCCGACCTCGCTCACAAACACGCGCTTGGCCTCCAGCAGTTGGTCGATGTAGTTGTAGTTGCCATTGCCGTGGTCGGCGAGTTGCTCCATCTTGGCGTCTTGGTAATTGCCGGTCCCGAAGCCCATCACAGATAGGAAAATCCCCGTTTCCCTTTCCTGTTCGATCATCGAGACCAGTTCACCGTCGCTGGAGATGCCGACATTGAAGTCGCCGTCGGTGCAGAGGATCACGCGGCTGTTGCTGCCATTGCGGGCATGCTCGCGGGCGGTCTTGTAGGCGAGGGCGATGCCTTCGCCGCCTGCTGTCGAACCGCCCGCCTTGAGTTGTGCCATCGCCTCGATGATCTTGGCCCTCTGGTTGCCGGGCGTGCTGGGCAGGACCAGGCCGGCCGCACCTGCATACACGACGATGGCGACATGGTCCTCGGGCCGCAATTGATTCACCAGCAGCTCCAAGCCTTGCTTCACGAGCGGCAATTTGTTGGGTTCGTCCATGGAGCCTGAGACGTCCAGGAGAAAGACCAGGTTGGCGGGCGGCAGGGTGCCCATGTCCATCTTGCGGCCCTGCAAGCCGACGTGGACGAGCTGGTGCTGGGCGTTCCAGGGGCAGGTGCTGAGTTCGGTGGTGATGGAAAATGGGTGAATGCCGGTCGGTTGCGGATAATCGTAGTCAAAATAATTGATGAATTCCTCGATGCGCACGGCTGCGGCAGGTGGCAGGCGCTGTTCTTGCAGGAGCATGCGGCGGCAATTGGTGTAGCTGCCGGCATCCACGTCGATCGCAAAGGTCGAGAGTGGGGTTTGCAGGGCCTCGTGGAATCGGTTTTCGGCGATGTGGGCGTAGCCCTCGCGGTCCATGGGGAGCGGTTCGGAGCGGATGATCATGTAGGACTCTTCTGCCTCTTCCCCAAAGTCATCCCCACCGTCCCATTCGTCAAAGGATTCATCGCCATTGCTCACGATTTCTGGCTCGGGGACGGCCTCCACCGCGTCGTAACTTTCTCCCCAAAGGATTTCCTCGGGTTCCGTCAACTGTTCGTGGACGCGCGTATCCACCCCGAGGACCTTTGAGGGCTCCACGCTCGGCACAGGGACCTGATGGCTGATGGCCGGCGCGACGGGCGTGGGCGTTTTGAGGTTCAGGCTCACGGTGGATGTCTCGGAGAGCTTGACCTTGATGCCTTTGACCATGGTTTGGAGGCTGCCGAGGGTGGCCTGTACATCATAGATGCCCATCCAGATGCCGGTGATCTTGAATTGGCCGAGGGCGTCGGTGGTCGTGGTGGCATGGGGTTTGCCGAGCAGGACCAGGGTCACCTTGGCGCCCGCGGCGGGCTTGCCATCGAGCAGCACCTTGCCGGCGACCGTGCCAGAGAGGGCTTTTGCGCCACCGGCATACAACCCGACGACGAGCAAAAACAGGGTGAGCATGCGGCAAAGCGCATTGCGCCCGCCACTGTAGAGGGAATTTTTCATGGGAAATAGAAGTTTTAGAGCAGCCAGGTTCGCCCCGATGCGCCCATCGAGGCAAGAGCGATGAACTAGTAACGCGACCACCGCCAAAATAGTACAGGCCAAGCGCAATTATTTTTGCTCGTCAATGTGAATACGCTGTTGGTGAGGTGGTTATGGCGGAATTGTTTGGAATGCAAACCCCCTAAAACCAGAACCGCGCTAGCAAACTTTGCCTTACGCGGTTCCTGATCGGGCTTTTATTCAAAAATTCTTGTTATCGCTCTTGGGCTTGCGCTTTCTGAGCAGGAGACCAAATTGTTGAAGCTTGGTCTTGGATGATGCAGTGTCAAATGTGGTCTGCGCGAGCAGCTCATGGCGTCAAAAACTCCAGCGCACTGGGTGTGAAACGCCGTCCACAACACCAAGGTTGCCGTTTTTTCCGACCTCGCCAGATTGCTTAACAACTTTAACAAGATTCAACGGTCCGCCCACAGCAAGCCCAGTTTTCCCCACGCTTTTCCACAAACGCCATAACTTTTTGGGCGAATCGCGGTTCTGATGTCATGCGATTTCAAATCCTTACCCGTGTCAAGGGCGACCACCGCGAGGTCTTCCGGCAATTTGACCAAAACCTCTTGTTGCAGTTGAATCCGCCGGGGGTGCGCTTGCAGATCCTGGACTTTCAGGAGCCCGATGTCCCGGGTGGGCGCATCAAATTGCGTGTGACGATTTTGGGGTCCATCCGGCAGGATTGGGAGAATGAGTTTTCGCAGTACGAGCTCTCCGACCGCGAATGCCATTTTGTGGACGAGGGGGTCTTGATGCCATTTCCCATTCGCAAATGGCGGCATGACCACCGCATCTTGGCCGACGGCCCCGGCAGGGCCATCATCAACGACGACATCACCTTCAAGACCGGCTTTTTTCTCATGGATTGGATGATGTTTCCGATCCTGTGGCTGCAATTCCGCTACCGACGCCCCATCTACCGCCGCAAGTTTGGAATTTGATTCCTTTGGCGTGGTGTGAAACAAAAAATGCGGCCTAGGAGCCGCATTTTTCATGAGCGCCTGCGCGCCGTTATTTCTTGAGGATGTTTCTCACCAGCAGTCCGCCCAAGACGATCACCAAGAGCAGGAAACCGATGAATACAAACAGGTTGCGGCCCGTGAGTCCCTCATCGACATGGATGGCTTCTTCCTCGCCTTCGACTTTTTCACCTTTTTCCTTGGGTTGGAAACCAAGCATGTCTGCCAGGATTTCCTTGTAGTCCTTGCCCATCACGGAGTCGCCATTGGCGATCGCCAAGTTGCGCAAGCCGTCGACGAGCTCGAGGTTGTAGTCGAGCGAAGTCTGTCCGTTTTGGAATGGGGTGCCCGAAGGCAGGTTGCGGTGCCACCTGAGCATGGAGTCCACAGCCATGCCGCTCATGGGCGTGCGTGGTGCTGGGGGCCAGCCTGCGGTCATGTGCTCAGACATCATCGAGCCGGCGTGGTCACCCACGGGGCCTTGGAGGCGATAGCCCCAGCCGATTTTTTGCACAAGGGATGAATTGGGCTCGTTTTCGTTCCAGACGTTGGTGTTGATCCAAGACTCGGCGATCGGCTTCTCCCCGGCACGCACGACGGCGGGCGTGAGGCCCGGGTCATTGCCCCACTGCAGACCGATGGGGACGAGTTTTTCCTTGACGACGGTGCCTTTCTTTTGTCCGGAGAACACATAGACCCCAAACAACCAGCCGTTGATGGCGTCCTTGGACGCGACACGCACGCCAAAGTCGACCTCCAGCAAGCGCACCTTTTGGAGCTTCTTGGGGCTGATCGGGAGGTCGGCACCTGTTTCCACAAAAGCCTCCCATTCCCATGGGTTCAGCAAGTAAGGGGCTGCAGAGGTGTCGGCGGTCGTGAAGACCAGCTTGAACCAAACCGAGCCGACCGGAAACTTGGCCTTGCTGGGATCGGGCTTCTTGGGATCGCACCAGACTTGTCCGAGGGTGTACCCGGCCAGGTCGTTGTACATCGTCACCGAGTAGTTGCGCTCGCGGTTGACTTGCTTGGGGTGCAGGTCGCCGGGGAATGAGGTGCGGTCCATGCGCAAGCCGTGCACGAATTCGCGACCGGCATAGCCATGGTCGAGCCATGGGGCGTGGTACCATTTGCGCACAGGGTTGTCTTGCACCACCCACTTGGCGGTGTCCATGCCTTCCCAGCAATAATCCAGCACCTGCTTCATGAAGCCACCGGCACCGGCGCGGAAGTCTGTTTTTTCCCAGGGAAACCCAGCGGCTGG
>JANMIM010001015.1:0-2437 GCA_031375795.1 Bacteroidota bacterium | reverse complement strand
CGGGAATTCCGTGTTGGTCGTGGAGCATGACAAGGACATGATGCTGGCCAGCGACTATGTGATCGACTTGGGACCGGGTGCCGGGATCCATGGCGGAGAAATCGTCGCCCAAGGCAGCCCGCAAGTGATCCTCAACCATCCCAATTCGGCGACGGCAGAGTACCTCGGCGGCAAGCGCAGCATCGCCATCCCCAAAAAACGCCGCCAACCCGAGCCCGAAAACATGCTCGTGCTGCGGGGCGCGACTGGAAACAACCTCAAGAACGTGGACTTGAGCCTGCCGCTCGGCCTATTTGTCTGCATCACAGGCGTGTCAGGCTCAGGCAAATCCACCCTCGTCAACGAGACCCTGTATCCGATCCTGAACCAGCATTTTTTCCGGTCCCGCAAGAAACCGATGCCCTACACGGCCATCGAGGGCTTGGAAAAAGTCACCAAAGTCATCGAAATCGACCAATCGCCGATCGGCCGCACGCCGAGGAGCAACCCGGCGACCTATACCGGCGTGTTCACATTCATCCGCGACTTTTTCACGCAGCTGCCCGAGGCCAAGATCAGGGGCTATGTCACAGGCAGGTTCAGCTTCAATGTCAAGGGCGGCCGCTGCGAGGAATGCGAGGGCGCCGGGATGCAGACGATCGAGATGAATTTCCTGCCCGATGTCTATGTGCTCTGCGAGTCCTGCCATGGGCGGCGCTACAACCGCGAGACATTGGAGGTGCGCTACCGTGGCAAGAGCATCAGCGATGTGCTGAACATGACGATCTCTGCGGCGGTGGAATTTTTTGAGGCGCATCCGCGCATCAAGCGCAAGCTCATCACCTTGGAGGAGGTGGGCCTCGGCTACCTCACGCTCGGGCAGCAGGCCACTACGCTCTCGGGAGGCGAGGCGCAGCGCGTGAAGATCGCGACCGAGCTGAGCAAGCGCGACACGGGCAGCACGATTTACATCCTCGACGAGCCCACCACAGGCCTGCATTTTCAGGACATCGATGTCTTGCTCAAGGTGCTGCAGCGCTTGGTGGACCGTGGCAATACCGTGGTCGTGATCGAGCACAACCTCGACGTGATCAAGGTGGCAGACTGGGTCATCGACCTCGGGCCAGAGGGCGGCAACGGCGGAGGCAGGATATTGGTCCAGGGCACGCCCGAGAAGGTGGCGGCACAGGATGGCTCTCATACAGGCAAGTTCCTGAAGCTGGAATTGGGCGGAAAATAGGTCGCAGGGATTGTCCAAAACGGCAAAACGAAATTGGCCCAAGGCAGACCACATCGAGCGGTCTTCCTTGGGCCAAAAATCTGAAGGGCAGCTGATGCCAGCTCCCTTATTTGCCTCTACAACTCAAAACTTGCCGCTGAGACCGACCGTCAACAATGGGCCACCAAGGCCGACTTCGACGCCAGCTCCCAGGAACGGCGCAAAGTAAAACTTGGTGCCAAATGCGAGGCGGTAGGCCACCGGGATCAAATTTCTCGTATTGTAGGCCGTGATGTCAAAAAACGGGTCGGTGGTGGTGAACTTGTAGTTCCCAGCATTGTACCCGAGGCCGACACCGAAGTAAGGATCGACGACATCGTTGTCTCCAAGGTGGAAATCGCCGCGCAACAAAAACCGGGGGCGCGAATTCACGAGCTTGTAATTGTAGCTCACCGGCAATCCCGTGGTGCCGTCGATGTAGTTGTCGGTGTATTCAAAGCTGGATTGCGCATAGAAGACATCCAGGCCGATGCCGATCTTCTCGCCCACCATGTATTGGATCTTGCCGCCAAATGGCCCAATTCCCCTGATTTTCAGGTTTGGATCATCGGTGTTGGCCTCGGCGATCGCCTTGAACAAGGAGGTCATGAGGTTGGGGAAGCCATAGTAGACGTCGATCATGAAATTGCCTTTTTCGACGGCTTGCGCCTGTACATTGGGCGTGGCGCCCAACAATCCCACGGCCAAGACGGCGAGGAAAAAGAATTTACGCTTCATAATGTTTTGATAATTTATGTGGTGTGAAATATCACTTGAAATGAAAGTAGTGACTTATTTTTGAGAAAACCAATTATTGGTACAGAATGTCTGAGATCCTCTGAAGTCACCCTGGCGACGATCGATCCCCATTACCTGCGGTCCGATGTTCACAAATTCACCTCGATTGCCTACCTTTGGATCAAATTGATCATTTGCATGGACGACAAGAACAAGAACGCCAACCAGCTCAACATCGAGGTGCCCGATGAGATTTCGGGTGGCGTATATTCCAATTTTGTGATCGTGGGGCACAACAGCTCTGAGTTTGTACTGGATTTTGTGCAGATTTTGCCCGGCCTGCCACAGGCCAAGGTGCGCTCGCGTGTGATCTTGGCACCGCAACACGCCAAGCGCCTGCTCCATGCCTTGGAGGACAACCTCCAAAAATACGAAGCTGCCTTTGGCCGCATCCCCACGCAC
>JANMIM010000973.1:0-3077 GCA_031375795.1 Bacteroidota bacterium | reverse complement strand
AAAATTGTGCGCTTAAGGTCCTGCCGCTGGCATCAGAGACCGTGACATCGATTACCCCCGTCTGTGGACCCTGGAAATCAATGTACAGCAAGCCTGCATGGTTGGGATTGGGGTACACTTTGAGCATGGCCATGAGCAACTCAGGTGTGCCCACCGTCGTCACGGCCTGGCAAGAGGAGGTCGCGGTGCAAGTGCCATTGGTTACCTGTAATGCATAATTTCCCGGTTGCGTGGGAATGAATTGCTGCCCAGTCTCCAACGGAACGGGTGCCATGTTGTTGTCGCAATCCAGCCATTGGAAAGTACCTGAAGTCGCTTGGGCCAAGAGGACGCCGCCATTTCGGGTGAAACTGGCATTCGCATACATGATGGTATCGGCGATGGTGTTGTGGACGGTGTTGGTGACGACCGCCGCATTGAAGTCGAAGTAAATGGCTGCTCGGTTCTCGATCAGCGTTCCCACGGGTGTGCCAGCAAAGGGCTTGATCTCATAGACCAAATAGCCATGGCTCGCTGGTTCATTGGCATTGCTGTCGGGGAGGTGTATGCCGTCGAACCTGAAGTTGAGGACATTGCCCGGCAGCACCTCTGTGATCATGGGGGCATGGCTTTGGGCGACGACCCTGAGGGTGCTGAGGTCAAGTGCTGGCGACAAGCTATCGAGTAGGTGAATGTCGATGGCGTCGGCTGTTCCAGTATTTTGAAAACGTACTGTGTAGGCCAATACCTGATCGTCTGTCACATATCCCGCATCACAAGCGCCTCGCGGATCGACCGAGATGTCATTGGGATCGTAGGAATTGGTCACTGGAAAACAATAGTGCCGCACATTGTTCACGGGATACAAATCCCCAACAACGGGCGTGATCACCAAATCGAAACAAACGGAGTCGCCGATAACGGCTTGTACGTTCGTGAAAAACTGCAAAGTGGAGAGGAAATGGGGATCATCCCAGTTCAAGCCTTGATGATTCCAGACTAAGGTGTTTCCAAGGATTGAATCTGGCGTCAATGTCGACTGCATATAGGTCAGTATGCTGTCGAATTCCAACCTAATCTGCCCAGTAGGTGCAAGGCATCCACCGTTGGAGGCATCTATGTTCAGTGGCGCCGCGAGGATCCCCGGCCGAAATCCGCCGCCGACCATGTGACACCGAAAATCATAGCCATTGACTGCCAATGGACCTTGCACAAGGATCGACCGCTCCCGTACACAACCGATGGAATCGGTCACTGTTAGCGTGTAAATGCCTGCCGTCGTGATTGAAGCGATGGAACCCAGCGTCGGTGGCACAGTATTCCATTGAAAGGAATAGGGTGGAAAACCGCCTTCCATATGTGCGACGACAGTGCCGGGTCCCACACAACTCACTGGCAACTCGTTGTCGATGATGGCTAGTGCACCTGCGCATGTGTCCTCGTGCCACTTGATCAAGTAACCATCCCAGATGCCGATCGACGACAATGAATCCGTAGTGCCGCGTGGCCCGACATTGATCCTCCCATCCTGCAATCCGACCTGGTAGATGTCCAAGTCCTCTGTGACATGAATGCGAGGCAGCCACAGATCCCCGGTCGACGAACGTATGACCTCGCCCCACAGAAACTCACCAGCGGTGTCCATCTTGACGAGATAATTGGAAGCCAAACTACAAGCCTCCATCAAGACACCGGCAGTCGGATCCAAGTCGATGGTCCCAAGAAACCACCAACCCGACCAATAAATAAATCTTCCCCGAGAGACCAAGGTTCCTGCCACGCCTCCTACCCCTCCTTCAAGACCCGTGGCCCACACGAAGTTCCCATCGTTGTCCAGCTTGGAGAGGAAATGGGTGGATCGTTGCGCGCTTGTCAAAATATAACTGGTGGTCGGTGAAGGATCAAAATCTGCCTCGACGGAAAAATAACCGGTCGTGTAGACGTTGCGGTTGAAATCCAACTCAATCGCCCTCCCGTAACCATTAGAGCCTGAGTTACTGCCGACAAAACTCCTAGCCCACAGCAGATTGCCACTTGGATCAAGCTTTTGGACAAAAATGTCATAAAGCGCGCCAGTCGCCGTTAGGTTGAAGGACGATCCACTGGGATCAAAATCAGCTGTTCCCCGAAATCCACCTGTGGAATAGGCATTTCCAAACTGATCGACGACAATGTCGAAACCGATACTGGCTTGGCTGCTTTCAAGGTGGTTGGCCCACTGGAAATCACCACTTGTATTCAACTTGCAGATGAATGCAGAAGGATTTGCGGAAGTGAGGTTAAAGGTATTCGGACCCGGATCAAAATCAGCGTTGCCATCAAACACACCCGTGAAATAGACATTTCCCAAGGGGTCTAAGTCCATGCCATAGGGTTGACCAGCGCCGTTGGCACCGTTGGTCGCGATCCCTTTGGCCCAAGTGAGGTTGCCGGCAGGATCCATCTTCAAGCAGTAGATGCCTTTGTTTCCTCCATTGAGAATTGTGCTAGCGGGACCTGGGTCAAAATCAACAGCCCCTTGAAATTGCCCGCAAACAAAAATATTTCCTGCCGCATCCAAGTCCACCGTTTGGGCCGTGTCACTGCCACTGCCGCCCATTGTGCGCACCCACGACAAGTTCCCATCGGGATCCAGCTTCGCAATGAAGAGGTCTCCACCGGCCGGTGCTGTGACATCATGAACCCCTGGACCATGGTCAAAATCGACGGTGCCGACCAAGTATCCGACATAGACCATGTTTCCCAAGGCATCAGTGGTGACATCCAAAGGAATTGTCTTAGCCAAAGGCCCTCCGACGTTTCCCGCCCATTCCAAAGAAAGGGACTGAGGCAAAGCATTTTGAAAGAAAAAACCAAAACAAGCAATAGCAAGTACTTTTCTTATTGTTTGAATCATCGTATTTATTTCCGGGAGATAGTTTTTTGAATGTAGCAGTCCCACATTCAAAATTAGCGGAATTTCATTCCCATCCAAATAGAAAATCCGACCGTACTCGATTTTTGCATCCCAACCCGCCCTCCCCTAACTTCGCCCCGCAATGAAATTTACGCTCGAAAAGAAAGACAGCGACAGCCATGCCCGTGCCGGCAAGCTCGAA
>JANMIM010000948.1:0-2507 GCA_031375795.1 Bacteroidota bacterium | reverse complement strand
ACGCTGGACGACGGCTCCACCAACCAGGCGCTCACGATGGAGTTCTGGTTTCGCACCACACCTGGGCACCGCACCGGCAACCTGCTCTGGAACGGAAAGTGCCAGCTGGTGATCCAGGACAACCACATACAGTGGGACGTGTGGCTGGCCAACGGGGTTACGCGCAGGCTTTTCATCCCGCTCACCGGGGTCGGCCCCGCCGACCCGCACTATTTGCTGGATTCGTCGTGGCACCACATCCTGGCTCAGTTTGACGCCTGCACGGGCGACCAGCGCATCTACATCGACGGGCTGTGCCCCCCGGGGTTCAGCACCCAGCATCCTTCTGCCATGGCGATCCGCGACGGTGGCATCCTGAGCATCACCTACAACGGCTTGACCGACCAGTTTGTGGGTGACATCGACGAGCTCGCGGCCTACGACGTGATCCTGCCGCCGCTGCTAGTGTGGCAACACTACCTGCAGGGCCTGGCACATGGCCCCTACACCTTCAACATCGGCATTGCGGGGCCGCCGCCATTCCCGCAGCCCGTGGCACAGGGCGGGGTGAACCTGCTGGAGTTCGCGCCGGGCTACCCTACCGTGGCCCAGACGCCCTTGCAGCTCTTCAACCAGTACCCGATGCCACGCTACTCGACGATCGACTCGATCAGGCCGCTGATACCTTGGTTTGCCGATACCAATCCCTTTTCTGGCAACAACAATGCCCTGGTGAGCAACCCACAGACGGCCGATATCATGGAGCAACTGGCCCACGACTGGAACTATTACCTCTTCTGCGGAGGTACCCGAAGCAGCTACCGTTACCTCACCGACCCGTTGCAGTTTGGCTTTCCTGTGAACTACATGTACCACGCCTTGGCATCAATGAACGACCCTGCTAATGCTGGGCTACCGCGGTTTATCGTCTCCAATTGGTACCACCACAATTCCAGGGACCTGGATCCCAACCGGCAGCCAGGCAACCAGGCGCTGAACCAGATGCTGCCTGACACATTCTACATCCGTGACAGCACCACGGGCCTGCCCATCGTGTTCTTCGGAGGCGTGCGTCGACTGAACTTCGCGATGGCGGCATCGCCGACAGATTTCAGGCTTGACTCCATTACATTCGACGGTTTGGTCAACAGGCATTACCTCACCACGCTGATGCAGCATTTGACGACTCCCTACATGGACATGGTAGGAGAGAACGACGAGGTGCTTGGCGTACAAGATTCGACGCTTGTGCACCGTGACCGCGAAATCAGGGTGGATTTCACAGGCTACCTGCCACACCGTTCCCAGACCTACCAAGCAGATCGGATCACGGCCATGCGTGAACGCTATGCAAGGCCATGGCGGCAATACCTCGACACAGTGAACGGCGTTGCAAGCCGCGACCCTATGGAGGATTACTGGTACAACCTTGCCGGTAGCAGACATACCTACGGGCAGGAGCGGGACATCTTCAATTACAATGACGGCCACCGCCGGGCAGGTCCATACGCCTATCCGCAGGCGCCGGTGCGATGGCGGCACGGCGGCGGTGCGCTGTGTGGGATGGACCAGGTGCTCACTGCGGCCTACTGGCAGCAACGGCAGGGCGACTCGCTTTACATCCCCTCGGTCTCGCCGGGCTTCAACGACGGTGGGGCCACGTGGCTCACCGCAGACGTGGACATGATCAGGCCAGGCCAATTCCTGGGCATGCTCAAGGGCATGGCATGTACCGGCGCGGAGTCCTACGCGCTCTACATGCTACAGGTCGGCGCCAACTCGCAGGCCAACTGGCGCATCTGGCAGCCGCCGATGCTCTCATACGCACAGGGCGTAACCAGCCGCGTGAAGCGCTTCCTCTACCAAGGCGAGGTGCTGGTGGGCGACACGGCATTCCTGTCGAGCGGAACCCCTCCAAGCTTCTACAACTTCTCGACGGGCAATGCGCAGGACTTCGTGACCGGGCGCAAGCTGCGTGGGCAGGACGAATATTTGATCTCGGCCTCGTCGCAGCGTCTCGGCAGCATGCCAGGCCTCGGCGAGAACCGCCGCGTGGTGGCGTTCAGGCTGCGCGACAATACCGGGGCCGTGGTTTATTCCCCCTTCACGATCAACGAGCGCCTGCAGGGCAGCACCTATATCCTGGACAACAGCAACCCCTCCGCGCCAGTCTTCCACCAGCTTGACAAGTGGCACGAGTGGAAGGAGCCGAGCCATTGGTGCCGCGACTTCGACTTTGAGGCAGAGGTCTGGGACAGCATGAACGGGGCGGTGGAGATGTTCACCGAGCGCCCTGCGGGGGTCGCTGCGGGGGATTTTACCCAGTTCACGACCTATATGCGCTGGCAGAACGTTGCGAGCACCCTGCGCTACCACTTCCAGCCGCGCGGTGCAGACAATGACAGCCTCTTCCTCTGGGTGCGGGCGATGAACAATGGCGGCGCGGCTAAGTTGGTGGAGGCCAATGTGGACGGCGGCGCATTCCAAAGCGTGGCGGTGGCCGGGGGTGGTGCTTGGGGCTTGTTTGG
>JANMIM010000938.1:0-1819 GCA_031375795.1 Bacteroidota bacterium | reverse complement strand
TTTCAAAGGTTCCCTTGCCTTGAGCGATCTCGATCAAATCTTCAAGCTCGCGATATTCGTCAATATTTTTTCCTTTCAGCTTTACTTCGGAGTACAGAGAATCAAAATTTTGGAGTCCCTCTGGTAAAAAGCCCGCTTTTGCATCGGCCATCAAAATCGTGCGCTTTTTCTTTAATAGGTCACGCCAATGGTGGAACTCCTCATACCGTTCGCATAGCACCATTGCTTTTTCCATCTTTCGCCACATGCCGTCCATCAAGCCCTTGCGCTGAAACATCTCTGCTTGTTGGCTCAGAGCGAAAATCTCTGGCAAGCCCTTGCGCTTCATCTCCCTTTCAAGCATAGCCTCGGCGATCATGTCGTAGAGATAAACCTTGAGCGCAGGGAAATTGCCCACATTTACTGCTTTCTCAAACGCCTCGTCGTCGTACACCTCATTGGCAAAGATGAGGTCGAACAATGCCAGTGCGCTCGACGTGCCTGATTTGACCTTCCTTTTGGCAAATGCACGAAAATACTTGACCTCGGCTGTATCGAGGTTGCGTATCAGGTAAAATAGGTGCAAAGTAGGGTGCATACAGCGAATCCAACCAATACCGTTGATTGTCTCGTAAGTTACTAAATTCAGGAAATGACATGCAAACAATAGCAAAGTTTATTACAAGGCGTTTTTTTTCAGCTAATATCTCGCATCTGAGGACTCAATGGGCCGTTTATTTGTAAAAACTGAACAGCAATGCACTAACAAAGGACTACCTTGTAAATACAGAAAAACATAAGCCGCCTAAAAGATACCCTAATTTTGAAGAGCCGTCGATGTCGATTGTATGTTAAAGGCTCCTATCTTGCCTTCAGAATCAACACCAAGCCCCTGAGAGCGGGGCTGTTCATTGAGAATTAGCAAAAGGCGGGCAGCCGAGTGGTTGGAAGATTGACGATTCACCTAAACGCGACTGCCCCGCCCTACGAGAAGACAACCCAACCCCCTTTGCAGGGGGCTGGGCCTTTTCAATCTTCACTTTCAAGGTGGCCCAAGTTTAGCGGCCAAAACCACCGAGAAAGCCCGATCTTTGACGTAAAACTACGATTTCGGAGAATAAAATGCAAAGAAATTCGCCTTGGCGGCAATGTCGCCCTGCCTTGTTGCGCCCTGCGCAATCGGTTTGGGTCAGGCTGCACTCCCAAGGCGTGAGCGTGGGATTTTTTGGTGTTTGTCGCTGGATCTGGCACAGTAAGGATCTTCGCCAGCCTTTTGGCGTAGGTCGGTGGAGGGGCCGTTTGCCCCTCCACATCCAGCGGCCCCCAATCCCCAAGCCCAGGAACTAGCGATCTTTTGAGTTTGGAGTGCGGCGGCGAGGCGGAGTTTCCTGCTTGGCGACCGATTCATCCCAAGCCATCATACCTTGAATTGTTCTTTCTTTTGGCATAAAGAGTAGAAAGTTTGTTGAACCGCCCGCCGCCGTCATTTTCACGGCTCGATGATCGCCCAAGATTCTCCTTCCAATGTTTCCCGACCACGGGTGACGGCTGCGCTTTGGGGCTTTGGGGCGGCTGGCCTTTCCAACATCTCCCTTTTTGGCAAGACAGCGACCCGCCGCCCACCCCTAGCGCCGCCCGAATGAGTCATAAGCACACATCTCCGAATCGTCCCCGACCTGCGGGGAGCTTATTGTTCCTATTACCTGTTGATTGATCCATCGTCGGGGGGCGCATTACGCCGCCCCACAAACGATGCCCCCAAACATAAAAAACCCCCCGTGGAAAAAAAACAGTTTTACAACAAGTTTTTTGAGAACAATAAAATGGAATTGGATTAAAA
>JANMIM010000933.1:0-3936 GCA_031375795.1 Bacteroidota bacterium | reverse complement strand
CCACGGCCCTGAAGATGCCTTCATAGGCATTGCGCCGGTCTGCGTAGGCGGAGCGGCGCGGCTCGGAGATATGCCTCCATTCCCTGAAAAACACAGCCGATGCGTCGATGTTGCGCGTGATGACGCCCACATGGGCGACGATCATGTCGGTGAGTTTTTTCTGCGTGTGCAATTGTGAGGACGCTATGGGCTCGATCGAATCAAAAAACTCGTCGGCACATCGGTCGGCGATCATACAAAGCAGGTCTTCCTTGGAACGGTAGTGGCTGTAAAGGCTAGCGGCCTCCATGCCGAGCGCATCCGCCAAGTCACGCACACTCGTCGCCAAATAGCCCTTCTCGTTGAAAAGCCGCTCTGCAACGGTCAAAATCTGCGATTTCCTCTCACTACTTGTTTTCACTGCCATGAATAACCTCCCTACCGAACATTTGTTAGCCAATTAACGCGCTATATTTTACAAAGTCAAGCACGAATCAAACAAATTTTGCAAACCTGAAGAAAATCATGCCCTGCAAATGAACTGGCAACAAGGTCTGTGGCGTCGCCTCAAAAAGTAATCCACAACCGCCATGGCAAAAAACTATATGGCCTTTTTTGAATCTCAACGGGGATATGCTAATTTTAGCGCCGATAGTACTTTTGCGAGCCGATTCAGGGGAGTGAAAGTGGAAAAATCGAGCTGAGAAAGCATGAATACCTTAGTCACTGGAAATGATTTGATGTTGGTGATGCCCATCATGGTTCTGTTGCTTACGGGCATAGTAATCATGCTGTTGGATGCCTTTGGCCAGCACAAGCCACTCGCTTGGATCGCAGGATTGGGCGTGGTCGCCTCCTGTATATTGGCCTTGCCACCCGTGATGGGCGGAATGGGCGTGACCTTGGAGCCCTTTGCCATGCACAAGATGATGCGCACCGACGGCACGGCTGCCTTGATCCATATTTTCCTCTGCATTTCTGGATTGCTCACACTTTTCTTTGTAGGTGACTACATGAAGCGGCAGGCCGCCCAGATCCATGAAACCTATTCATTGATCATCTTTTCGCTCACAGGCATGGTGATGCTCGCCAACGCCAATGACCTGATCATGACGTTCATCGGCTTGGAAACCATGTCGATCTGCCTTTACGTGATGGCCGCCATGTACAAGCGCGACCCACGCAGCAACGAGGCCGGACTCAAGTACTTCCTCCTGGGTGCATTTGCCACTGGATTTTTTGTGTACGGCATCGCCCTGATCTACGGTGGCTCAGGCTCCACCAACTTCAGCGAGATGGACTTCAGCAGATTGGCCAGCAACGCCATGTTCTATCCTGGCGTCGGCATGTTGGTGATCGGCTTCCTCTTCAAAGTGAGCGCATTTCCATTTCATGCTTGGACACCAGACGTTTATTCGGGCACCCCTACCCCACTCACTGGCTTCATGGCCACGGGTAGCAAGGCCGCCGCATTCATCTCCTTGGCTGTGTTCCTGAACCTGCATCCATCGATCGCCCAGGACGAGAAGTTTCAATTCGTGTTGGTCGGTTGTGCATTGCTCACGATGATCTACGGCAACATCGTCGCCGCACGTCAAAACAACCTCAAGCGCATGCTTGCCTACTCCAGCATCGCCCACTCAGGCTACGTGCTCCTCGCCGTGAACGGTGGCGAGCGTGGCATGGAGGCCGTGATCTTCTACATGCTCATCTACACCCTCATGAACATCGGCGCATTTGGCTTGGTGGGAATGGCAGAAACCACGCATGAGGACAACAGCCTCGCTGCTTGGAAAGGCTTTGGCCGCAGCAATCCTTGGATGGGCGCTGCGCTTTCCATCTTCCTATTCTCCCTCGCCGGCATTCCTCCATTTGCTGGCTTCATGGGCAAGTACTTCGTGTTCGCGGCCGCCATCAACAACGGCATCGTGTGGCCCGCCATCATCGGTATCCTCACGTCCGTGATCGGCGCCTACTATTACATCAGCGTGATCAAGACGATGTACTTTGACGAAAAAGACGAGCCAAAGGTGATCACCTCCAAGGACTTGGGTCCTGTGGCCGGCATCGTGATCCTGGTGATCCTCGTGCTGGCATTTGGCGTGTATCCATCCTTGGTGCAGAGCTATGTGAACAGCACCATCGGCAATGCGCCCGTCGTGATGCCCGACCTCAGCGGCATGGCCCACTGAGATTGCTCCTACACTGATTTCCCCTTACGCTGAAAACCTTGCTCCCCCACCGCTGAGGGCGCATCCTGCATAACTGCAACATTGATCGTACATTTGCGACAGCCATGAATCTGAAAGAAGCGATTTCGCACCCCTTGTTTGAGAAACTGCGGGCCACGGGCGCCCGTCTGGGCCTGCGCAGCTATGTGATCGGCGGCTACGTGCGCGACCACCTGCTCGGGCGCACATGCAAGGACATCGACGTGGTGGTCGAGGGCCGAGGCATCGACCTCGCCAAGGCGTTTGCAGAGGACATCGGGAGCGATGGTTTTTCCTTTTTTGAGAACTTTGGCACGGCCATGGTGATGTTTGGCGACTTCCAGGTGGAATTTGTCGGCGCGCGCAAGGAAAGCTACCGCCGCGAGTCGCGCAAGCCCATCGTCGAGGAAGGCACATTGGAGGATGACCAAGTGCGCCGGGATTTCACGATCAATGCCATGAGCATCTCCCTGAACGAGGAGGACTTTGGCGAACTCGGCGACCCCTTTGGCGGCGTGGACGACTTGAAGGCAGGGATCATCCGCACGCCGACCGATCCCGACGTGACCTTCAGCGACGATCCCCTGCGCATGATGCGGGCCATCCGCTTTGCGACCCAGCTTGGTTTTATCATCGAGGACCGCACCTACCACTCGATCGGCCGCAACAAGGACCGCATCGGCATCGTGTCGCAGGAGCGCATCACCGAGGAGCTCAACAAGATCATCATGGCCCCGGTACCGAGCGTGGGCTTCAGGCTCCTGTTTGACCTCGGCCTGCTCCACATCATATTTCCTGATTTTGTGAAGCTGCATGGTGTCGACATCGTGGATGGCCGCGGGCACAAGGACAATTTCTACCACACGCTGCAAGTCGTGGACAATGTATGCCAACTCAGCGACGACCTGTGGTTGCGCTGGGCAGCGGTGCTGCACGACATCGCCAAGCCGGCGACCAAGCGCTACTACCCCAAGCAGGGATGGACGTTTCATGGCCACGAGGACCTCGGGGCCAAGTGGGTGCCCAGGATCTTCCGTGACCTGCGCCTGCCGCTCGATGGCAAGATGAAATTTGTCCAAAACCTCGTGAAGCTGCACCTGAGGCCGATCGTGCTCGCCCAGGAGATCGTGACAGACAGCGCGGTGCGCCGCCTCATGTTTGAGGCCGGCGAGGACATCGACGCCCTCATGAAGCTCTGCCGCGCCGACATCACGACGCGCAATGAACGCAAGTTTGAAAAGCACCTCAAGAATTTCGCGCTCGTGGAGCAGAAGATCATCGAGGTCGAGGAGCGCGACCGCATCCGCAACTGGCAGCCGCCGCTCACCGGAGAGATGATCATGGAACTGTTTGGCCTGCCGCCAGGCCCGCAGGTGGGCCTGATCAAGAATGCCGTGCGCGAGGCCATCATGAACAGTGAGATCCCCAACGAGGAGGCCGCAGCCGTCGCCTATGCCCGCGCGCTAGCCACCAAAATTGGGACTGCAAAATCCGACGGAAAATAGGATATTTACCACAATGAAAATCCTGAAAACCATCTTGGGTTTGGAGGGCGCACTTGCTCGCAAGATCGCGCTCGGCTTGTGCTTGCTTTTGCCAATGTCCCTGTCGGCGCAGCGCGGCATCGGGTTTCGCTTTGGGTCGGATGTGAACCACTTTTTCAGGGCAGACCAGCACCCGGTCGTCGACGGGTGGTGGAGCCAAATGGTGTTTGGCAGCTACTACCAAGCCGTCTTTGAGGATGGCG
>JANMIM010000888.1:0-7094 GCA_031375795.1 Bacteroidota bacterium | reverse complement strand
GGCCAATCCCAAGGCGCCGCATGCTGTCATGGGCCAGGACCAGCGTGGCCGCCGTGGCCAAGATGCCCAATACCTTGATCGCCGCCACCATTGGTATGCCCAGCAGCAGCAGCGCCGAGGCCAATAGCGGAAGGAAGATGCCGGTGTAGCCTTCTACCGGCGGCATGCCCACATTCCACGTGAGCTCGCCTGCCTCGACCAGGTTACGACCGTAGCGATAGCTGATGAACGCATCGTCGACAGTCCACCAAGGCATCATGCAATAGGCCACAGTGCCGATGGCGGCCACCACGGCAAAGCTGATCCAGGCATAAAAACGGTTGTCGACGGGCATCACGATGGCGCATGCCAGCAATTGGGCTGCCGCGTGAAATTAAGCAATACAATTGATTTGGAGGCCGGCCTATTGACGGCTGCGGTAGACGACCTTGTTGCCATCGCGCAGTTCAAACTCGACGCGGCGGTTGGACTGCCTGCCCAGCTCGCTGTCGTTGGTGCCCAGGGGCATGGCCTCACTGAAACCATTGAAAGACATCTTGCTCACCGGGACGCCGAGCGAAGAGATGTATTCAAAGGCCTCTGCGCACCGCAGCTCGCTCAGGGTTTGGTTGTAGTCATCTGAGCCGAAGGCGTCGGTGTGACCCTTGATCACGAGGCTGTAGCTCGGGTGGGCACGCATGATCTTGGCGACATTTTGCAACTCTGCCTCGGCAGTGTTGCGCAACTGGGCCTTGTCAAAATCAAAGTAGATGTGGTGCAGGTCAAACTTGCCCGATTCGATTTCCTCCGACGGGGCGGATTCTTCCATCGCCTCAAATGCGCCCGCCAAGGTAGCCATGGAGGCATTCTTGTCGGAGCTGGCAGTGGATGTGGAAACGATATCCTCCTCGTTGAGTTTCGATGCGTTGGGTGCGCCGGGGTAATCGAAGCCTGGCTTTCCCTTGGGTGCGGTGTCGTCCACGTAGGGACCTTCGCTGCCGGGGCGCAAACGCTGGCTCGCAAACGCAAGCTTCCCGGATTCGTCGATGAAGCGCATTTCACAGCGGCGGTTGAATTGGCGGCCGCGATCGTCTTCATTGCTTTCGATCGGCTTGGTCTCACTCAGCCACTTCTCGACGATCCTGTTGGGGTCGATTCCTTTTTCCTTGAGGTAGCGTGCGGCCGACTTGGTACGCCTTTCGGAGAGGGCCATGTTGTAATCGTAATCATTGAACCAATCCGTATGGCCGACGACTTCGATCTGCATGCTTGCGTTTTGTTTCAAAAGCTGCACCGCCATGTCGAGCTCTTGCTTGGCGCTCGTCCTGAGGTCTGACTTGTCAAAGTCAAAATAGATGTGCTCGAGCGACGGGCCTTCCTTGGTTTCGGTCACCACTTTGGCGCGGCGTACGAAGAGGTTGCGCTCCAGGGTGACATCTTCGCCCTTGATCTCGGGGGTCGTAAACTCCTCTTTCACACCATCATAACCACTGGTACTTACTTCAACACTGTAAGCACGGCTGGGCTCGACCGCAAAGGAATATTTGCCAATCGAGGCATCGATGTCCATGCTGTCGATGGCCATTCCCAGCGCCTTGTCGATCAAAAGCACCTTGGATGGCAGCGTATCGAGGGTATTGGCGTCTTGCACCATGCCCACGACCTCGATGGCGTAGTAGCGTTTGGGATAGCGGGCATAAGGAAACTTGATCTCGTAGATGTCCTTTTCGCCCAAGCCGCCTTCCTTGCCGCTGGTGTAGTAGCCATGCAGGCCATCTGCCGACAACACGAAGTAGATCTCATCATCGGGGCTATTGATCGGCGAGCCCATGTTGAGCGGCAACATGAAGTCACCGGCAGCCTTGTCAAACTCGGTGACGAAGATGTCGTAGCCACCCAGGCTATTGGGACCGTTGGAGGAATAGTACAATGTGCGGCCGTCTGGGTGGAAATAGGGCGCGTCCTCGTTGAACGGGGTATTGATGCGGGGGCCCAAGTTCTTGGGTTCGCTCCAATCGCTCTTGCCTTCGCGCTGGGACATGTAGATGTCCAAGCCGCCAAAACCGCCGGGGCGATTGCTCGTGAAGAAGAGCAAGCTACTGTCAGCACTTTGGCAGATGGAGGCCTCGTAGTACTTGGAATTCAGCGGCTTCTGGATCGAGCGTGGCTCGTTCCACTTGGCTACTTTGGAGTCAAAATCGGTACGGTACAATCCGCCGTCTTTTTTGTGGCGGTACAGGTAAAGCGTCTTGCCATCGGCCGTCAGGGAGATCGTGGCATCGTGGCCCTTGCTGTTGACCGGCAGGCCAATGTTTTCTCCCGTAGACCAAGACTCGCCTTGATTCTTGCTCACGTAGATGTCTTCGTCGTAAAAGCCAGACTTCACGTCGGCACCCCTGGAGTCGGGCCTGCGAGCGGTGTAGATGAGCGTGTTGTTGTCTGCAGAGATGACGGGGCTATGCTCCGAAAATTCACTGTTGATGGACTCGCCCATGTTGCTGATTTTCACCAGATTATTATCGGGTGTTTTGGCAACTTTCTTGGCAAAAAGGCACTGGCTGATGCGGTTGTTGACGTTGTTGAATTCTGGGCTGTCGGTGGCGTAGCGTTCGAGATCCTTGCGGTACTCTTCGATGGCCTTGTCAAAATCGAGGTTGTAGTGCAGTGTGAGGGCGTAGTAGTTGTGAAATTCCTCGTCTACGTCTGGGTTTACGGCTTCGACAGTCTTGAAATAGGGCAGGGCTTGGTTTTTCTTGTAGGTCAGGTACAGGCATTTGCCCATCCAGAAGTTGTAATAGGCGTTTTGGTTGTCTTCCTTGAGCAACTCCTGGATATGAGGGATGGCATTTTGGTACTCTTCATACTGAAGAAGTTCCTTGGCCTGCTTGAGCTCGCTTTTGCGCTTCTTTCCTTGTGCCTGAACCTGCCCGATTCCTGCCAAGAGAAGCGCAATTGTGAGGAGCACGATTGGGAGTCTTGATCTCATTGAAACAACCTTTTTGATGGCTCCGACCTACTGAGAAGGAACCTTTGATTTTCAGTCAATGGCTAAATTAGCGTTTTAAAAGGCAAAGTCAAATCGTGATGGAAACGATATTCACACATTTGGTTACTGTGCGGGATGGATGTGTGCTTGCCATTTGGTCACGGTCTAGACATCGGAAACCATTATTAAAACAATGAGTTTCCGTTTCTTTTTTGAACACAAAATTTGGCACATACGATCTTCTTTTGCAGGATGGTACTAGCCGTGACACACGAATAGGACAATGTGGAAAAGACAAATGGACCAAACTAAGTTCGGCGGCCTTTCCGCCCCGGAATTTGTTTGTCCCGTAGCTCCGAGTGCCCTATTTTTGGGCTCTGCAAAAACACAACGATCACGGCATGAACTGGAAACTGAAGCCTCAATATGACCACTCTCAAACCCATGATTTGGAAGAACAGTTGGGTACCGCTGCCGGTCGCTTTCCGTCGGCCTTGGCCAATGTCTTGAGGCAGCGAGGCGTCGAGAATTTGGAGGATGCCAAGCGGTATTTGCAGCCGAGTCTGGCGCAGCTGCATGATCCTTTTCTCATGCTGGGCATGGACCGTACTTGCACGCGCATCTGTCGGGCCCTCACCTCGGGCGAAAAGGTCATGATCTATGGGGACTACGATGTCGATGGCACGACCTCGGTCTCGCTGATGCAAATGTTTTTCTCCGACCTGGGTTTTGAGTTTGAAGCATACATACCTGATCGATTTACAGAAGGTTATGGAATTTCATTTGAAGGAGTGCAACATGCGGTTGCACAGGGTTGTACCTTGATGTTGGCGTTGGATTGCGGGACCAAGGCCGTGGACAAGATCCGATTTGCCGCCGAAAACGGGCTGGATGTGATCGTCGTGGACCATCACCAGCCAGGCAGTATGCTGCCGCCTTGTTTTGCAATGCTCAACCCCTTGCAAGTCGACTGCGGCTACCCAGACAAGGCCTTGTCTGCCTGTGCGCTGGTCATGAAGCTCTGCCAAGCCATTTGCAAAGTGCTGCCGGTTGAAGTTTCCGGGCATCTGTCGCCCGACTATGACCCCTTTGCCAAATACTGCGACTTGGTTGCATTGAGCATCGCCTGCGACATCGTGCCCTTGAGGGAGGAAAACAGGGCCATGCTTTATTTTGGATTGGAGAAATTGCGCGTGAATCCCTTGCCGGGCATCGCCGCATTAAAAAACCTCGACGACAAAGGCAGGGACTGGACGGTTTCTGACCTTGTGTTTTACCTTGGGCCGCGCATCAACAGCGCGGGACGCCTACAACATGCAACCGAGGCGGTGTCTCTGCTCACTGGCAGGGCCGAGAACTTGGAGCAGATTGCCCAATCGCTCGATGCCTTCAACGAGGAGCGCAAGGTGTTGGACAAGGAAATCACGCTCTTGGCCGCCACGATGATCGCAGAGGCCGACCTGTCATCGCCAAACATGACGACCGTGCTGTATGATCCAGCTTGGCACAAGGGCATCATCGGCATCGTGGCCTCCCGCCTCATCGAGCGCTATTACCGACCTACGGTATTGCTTACAAAATCAGGCGATTACTTGGTCGGTTCGGGACGCAGCGTCATTGGATTTGACTTGCTTTCAGCCATCGAGGCATGCTCCGATCATCTCGTGCAATATGGTGGCCACAAGTATGCCGCCGGATTGACCTTGAAGGAAGAGGATTTTTTGCCATTCAAGGCCGCCTTTGAGGCCTATGGGCGGCAGCACATCGCCGAATCCTCCAAAGTCGCGGAAATCCTCATCGATGCGCCCTTGAAACTCGGAGAAATTGATGACCGGTTCGTGCGATTGCTTCGGCGCATGGCCCCCTTTGGACCCAGCAATCCCGAGCCCAACTTCCTTGTACAAAATGTCAAGGTCAAGGAGTGTACGGTGCTGAAAACCGACCACATAAAGTTTCTTTTCTCCCAAGATGGGTTCACCATGGAAGGCATCGCTTTTTTCATGGCAGAGCGTTGGGCGGCGGTGAATTCCCTTGAGTTGGATGTGGTCTTTCAGCCAGACATCAAGACCTGGAATGGTCGCAGCTATGTGCAGCTGAAGGTGAAGGATTTTAAGCCTGCGGGGCAGCTTGTCCGTTGAGAATGAGGTAATTTCGCTCATCAGGTCAGGAAAATATTTTTGCACTTTCAAAAAAAGGATATTGGGTGTAAATTGTATGCGATACCGCAGGGTCGCAATGGATGGCGGTAAGTTATAGGTCATGGAAATGAGAAAAATCGAAAACAAGGTCTTGCTGGCAATAAGGATGGTGATGTTGTGTGTGTTGATGATTGGCAGCACCCTGCAAGCACAATTCTTGCAATGGGACTACGTGAACTTGGTCACCGACACCGTGGAGTCGGGCGCATATTCAGACATGAAGCTGGGCCCAGACGGCACGATTCATGTTTCTTACTGGCAGCGGGTCGAGGGCAAGCAGATTTATGCCTGGAAGTCGCCCACCGACGTGACCTGGCACAGGGAGTATGTAGATCCCCTGCATGAAAACGGTTTCCGGTCCTCGATTTGTCTTGACCTCACCGGCGTCGTGCACATGGCCTATTATGAAAGCGTAAATAGCCAGATCGCCGTGCGGTATGCAAAACGCATGGGCCCCTCCAACTGGGTGGTCGAAAGTCTGCCCGACATCTACGGCAGGGGCTACGGCAACTACGGTCCGCTGGGCACCATCACCAACAAGGAAAGGATACAGCACAGCCTCGAGTTGATCTTTGATGAAAACAACAAGCCTCAGATCGTCTTTTTTGACGGTTGGATGCGGCTCGACGCCTTCCCGGCCTGCCGGACCAACAGTGAATATGGCTTCAAGTTGCACCAAGGCATCAGGGTCAACGGCCAATGGATCGTGCGCTCACTTGGAAAAGTGGAAGACACCTACAACAGCTGTGGCACGTTTGCGCTGCGTGAGCCGCTGCCATTTGGGGATCGTTATGGAGAATACTTGGATGTGCTCATCGAGCCAGACGGCACGATGGACATTTTCAGCCTTTCACGGTTCAATACCCAGATTTTGCGCCACCGCAACCTCTTTCCATTTGTAGACACGGTATGGGTTGCCTCAGGGGTCGACAGCCTTGCCCGCATGTGGCCGGGATGGAGAGATACTGCGGGAAACAACTTTTCCAGGTTTTATACCCTTGAAGGAATTTCCGCCAGCTACAATCCCGACGCCAACATCAACCTCGCCTACACCTCGTCGATATTCTTTGGCGACAACTACTGCTGCCTCGACCTGACCAATGACCTGTGCTACAGCCGCCTGAGGCCCAATGGCACGGTTTTCCACCATAATTTCGGGAAGGGAACCTACCGCAATTTCACCGATATCACCACCCGAGGGGGCAGCGACAGCCTGTTCCTGCTGTATTCTGACCTCTCCTCCCTCTATTTCATCGTGCAGCAATCCGCAGATTCGGGGCAGACCTGGGTCTCTGACACCATTATGTCTGGGATCGGGATCGGGCGCAACCAATTGGAAATCTACCAAGACTCCTTGCTCGCGGTGGTATTTGACGCCAACAACGAGCGCCTGCTGCTCGCCAAGCGGCACGTGAACGGCGGCAATTGGCGCATCGAGGAGATCACACATTCTCAATCGCGCGGCCAATCCATGGACGCCAACTATGTGTTGACTGCAAATGACACCATCGCCCACGTCGCCTACAACGACGGCTATACGGGGGTCCTGTATTACGCCACGGGATCCAAAGCCAATGGTTGGAATTGGACGATTGAGGAGTTGAGTCCGATCGGCACAGACGTCATAGCCGTGTCGCAAGCCAATACCGTTTCTGGTGAGCCTGTCGTGGTGTACAACGGCGGGGTCGGCAGGGACCTGATGATGGCCGTGCATGGGCCTGGCGGATGGAATTATTCGGCGATCCTGCCCGGTGGCAACCCGCAGTTTACGGATGTGGCGATTTCAAGTCTTGATACAGTTCATATCGTGTATTATGATGGAAATCAAAACTGTATGCACCATGCCAGTCGGCACATCAACGGCACCGTCTGGTCGATCTCTGACATTACCTGCGACACGAGCTCTGTGGGTCTGTACCCCAACCTTGTCT
>JANMIM010000880.1:0-6850 GCA_031375795.1 Bacteroidota bacterium | reverse complement strand
GCCACGGCATACGTCGCCGCGATCAGCGGTGTGAGCCAAGAGGACCTGTTTTATGGCTACGACAAGGACGACAAGGCGACGCCAGCCGACGAGACGGCCTTCATCCGCGCCTACCTCGACATGGCCAAGGCTGCCAACCTGACCGTGCTCGTGACCGACTATTGTAGCTCACACGACAAAATGGATGACAGCTATGCGCAAAACGATGCTGCGGGCTACGTGTCCATGGCTGCCGACCAGCGCAATCTCGACGCGATCCCTGCCCATCCCGCCGCGCCCTACCACGAGAATGCCGACAACATCACCCAGCTGAGCCAAGCCCGCAATTACCTCTACCTCATCAATCCCGCCAAATTCAGCTCGCGGCAGGCCTATGTCGATGCCGTGCGGGCCACCAACTATGACCTGGTGCTGATGGACCTCTTTTTCAACGACGGCTCGCAGTTCACGGCCGCCGAGGTCGAGCGCCTGCGCGACAAAGCCAACGGTGGCCGGCGATTGGTGATCTGCTACATGAGCATCGGCGAGGCCGAGGATTATCGGTTTTATTGGAACAAGGATTGGAAGGTCGGCAAGCCGGAATGGCTGCGCAAGGAAAATCCGTCCTGGAAAGGCAATTACAAGGTTTGGTACTGGGATGCGGCCTGGAAAAGCATGCTTTACGGGCAGCCTGATTCCTACCTCACCAAGATCATGGATGCCGGCTACGACGGTGTGTTTCTCGACATCATCGACGGGTTTGAATATTTCGAAGGCTTGAAATAGCTGCTCCAGCTTTGCATTTCCGCTGGAATCTTCCGTAATTCTCCCTCGGTTCAAGGGTAGGATTCAATTCTCATGGATAGAAAACATTTTCTCAGGCTCATGGCACTCGGCGGTTTGGTGCCGATCGTGCTTCCCGGCTGCCGCAAATATGGCCCCGTGGATCCCTACAATGGTTCGGTCATCATCGTCGGGGCTGGCGCGGCAGGCTTGTATGCCGCCAAGCTGCTCAAAGAGGCCGGCGCCACCGTGACGGTATTCGAGGCCAATGACCGCATCGGCGGACGCATCAAGGAGCTCACCGGCTTCGCCGACTTCCCGATCGAGATCGGCGCCGAGGAGATCCATGGCCAAAGGTCGGTCTGGCACGAGATGGTGTTCAAGACCAATGCCGCGGAGGTGGACAGCGACGGCGACGACCTCTTTTTCATTGATGCAGCCCTGCAGACCGAGGATGACATCGCCGACGACAGCGGCTACAAGGCCCTGATGGAGCTGGTGGAAAACATCGGCGACTACACCGGCGCAGACCAGAGCTTTGATGCCTACCTGGCCCAGAAAGGCATCCAAGCCAAGTACCTCCCCCTCGCCAATGCGCTCTTTGGCGGCGAGAATGGCACCTCCAATGATCTCCTGTCGGTCTCCGGCATTGCCCGCGAAGACGGACTCTGGTCCGCCGGAAACAAAAATTTCCTGCTCAAAAACCGCTCCTTCAAGTCCATCCTGGACGAGGAGTTTGCCGATGTGATCCCCGATGTGCGGCTCAATAGCCTGGTGATCTCGATCGAGTACAACGGCGACACGGTGCGTGTGCGCGACGGCACCGGCACCTACCACGAGGCCGACAAGGTGATCGTGACCTCCTCGGTCGCCGTGCTCAAGAGCAGCGTGATTCAGTTTGACCCGCCGCTGCCATTCACCAAGACCGATGCCATGTCCAAGATCGGCATGGCGCACGGCATGAAGGTGATCCTGAAATTCTCATCGCGGTTTTGGCCCGACGACACAGGCTCCATCTTTGGCAGCGGCTTGGTGCCTGAGTTTTGGGTCACGAGCGGCGGCGGTCGCAGCGCGGCCGACCACGTGCTCACCGCATTCGTCCATGGCACCAATGCCGCCAACCTCGCCGCCCAAGGCAACAACCTCGTGGCCGTCGTCTGCGCCGAACTCGACCAGATTTTTGGTGGCACTGCGGCGACAGGCAGCCTCATCGGCAGCCATGTCGAGAATTGGCATGCAGACCCCTTGGTTTTGGGCACGTACTCCTATCCGCTTGTCGGGATGGCGCCCGGCGCGCGCCGCGAGTTGGCAGCCCCCGTGGACGGCAAGGTCTACTTTGCGGGAGAAGCGACGCATTTCGAGGGACACCCCGCGACGGTACACGGCGCGATGGAGTCGGCACGCCGGGCTGTGGAGGAGATCGTGGATCCGTAATTGGGGCGCCAATGACTTGGTACATTCATGATCATTTTAGATTGCAATAGAATATGGCAAATTTCAAGTTGGGGGCTGACAACACTGGTGATCCGGGTCCTTTTTTCAAAGTGATCGTGCGCTTGTGTGGTTTGGCGGCCATTGCTGGCATCTTTTTGCCCTTTTTGGAGGGCATGAGCATCATGGATGTCATCCAGCAATTCAAGTATGCGGGTATCGGTAGCCTCTCTGGAAAGAGCGCCATGGGCACAGTCACCAATGTCTTGTTGATTTCGGGGTATGTGTTTTACCCCTTGATCGGACTCGTCATGGCCTTGCGCGGCAAATATGCCGGCGGTCCGTTCACATTTCTGTTGGTTTTCAACCTGGCGGCATTTTTGTTGGTGCTGTTTTGTGGTGTGGACGCCGAAGTAGTAGGTAATTTTTTCATCAATACAGGTTTGGGCTACTGGATCTCCTGCGCGGGGTTGTTTTCACCGTTTTTGGCGATGTTTTTTCTGGACAAGAGTATTTGAGAGCGGGGATGTAGGTCATTCCAAGCTCAGATGCATTCGGGACCCATGAAACGAGGATCTTTGTTTGGACATTGACCAATTTCAATCGAAAAAGCTATGTTCGGGGCACTTTCGTTCCGCCATCATCGGTGAAAATTTATAATTTGCCTATCAAATGCGACCCGACCATCCATCCTTGTTGAGTTTACCTCAATTGGCGCGGGAAAACACGGCTTTTCTCGAGGGTGAGGTGGTCAAAATTTTGGGGGAAACAGATTTCCGAGCGTTGCTGGAGCAGTTTCTTGAGCTGGTGGAGACAGATGGAAGGGTTTCGATCAATATTTGCCTGTCGCACCTGATCGAGCCACGCAATTACTTGCATTAAACGATATTGAATTCCGCTCGCAAAATTTGGTTGAGATGATACGATTGATAGCCATTTCCCCGATTGACGCTGCCGCCTTCTACGAGAGCGATGGAAAAACATTTCATACATCCATTCCCTTCACGCCCAGCGTTACCGAAGAGGTCGAAAACGCGCAGGAATATGCAGAGATGACGATGGGATATTTAGATGGGCAGGATCGCACGTTTCCAGACTTCAGCGCGCTCAAAAAATTTATCTGCGAAATGCAAATCTTTGAGATCAAAACCAATCCCGCCCTTAAGGCAAATCGGGAGCTGCTCTTGGAACTCGAAGAATCCATGGCGAAAGGCAAGTCCAGCACGAAACATGAACCTGCACTTGCCCGGCCAATTGTGAAGCAGCTCGATTCAAAAATGGAATCCTCGTCGCTTGAAGGGAAATCCAAGGTCAAACAGCCGACCAAGCGACCCAAGAAGACATAAGCTTTTCACCCCTTTTATCCCTATCTTGTTCCATCCAAAAGTCGAATAAGATGGAACCGATCCTCATTTTCCTCATCCTCCTCTTCTGCGCCAGCGCCGTCGGCTACCTGGCACTCATCCACAAGCTGCCTTTCAAGGGCGACTTTGTGGTCAAGTCCATTCCGGCGCTCAGCTTGGCTGTGGCCGCAGCCCTGTACATCCCGGGCCTCCACGGCAAGCTGCTCTGCGCGGGTTTTGTGCTCTCGGCGATGGGAGACATCAGTCTGACCTTTGAGGGCGAGAAATTTTTCATCGGCGGATTGGTTTCCTTCCTCCTGGCCCACGTCATGTACATATTCACCTTCGCCAACGGCTCGGTGTGGAGCATGGACCATGCTTGGCTGCTGGGCGTTTTGGCGGTGTTTGGGGTCGCGATGGTCGTGGTTTTGACGCCACATTTGGGGAAAATGAAGCTGCCGGTGTATGTCTACGTGTCGGTGATCTTGACGATGGACGTGATGGCGGTGATGCGGGGTGGCGACAGCCCTTGGTTGCTCATTGCTGGCGCATCGACATTTACGGTTTCAGACACCATCCTGGCCCTCGATAAATTCCGCAAGAAGATCCCCGGCGACAAATATTGGGTCATGACGACCTATTATGCCGGGCAGGCGATGATCTGCTTGGCATTTTTGTGCCCCGCCATGGGCACATGCAGCGCTAGTTGATGTTGAATCCCAGACCAATGGCGAGACGCAGGTCGCGCAGGGGCGTGTTGTAGCGCAGGGTCGCATGGCGCGTGGCCACGTAACGCGCCTGTGCAAACAGGTGAAAAAACGACCCGTAATAGGCGACGCCCGTGAGCGCCGAGGCCGTCGGCGACACCCCGAATTCCGTCTTCACTACGTCTGCCGCGCCGATGTAATTCAATTGGGTGATCGACCACCCCGGCTGGAAACCGACGTAGACATCCAGCGGACGATCGGTCAGGAAGTGGTAAATCGGCCCCGCCAGCACAGAATGCACATAATAGTCGTCTGCCTTGGGTTTCACGGCATACACATCAAAAATCGACCGGTCTGAGCCCAGATTCCCGTAGACCGTGCCATTGATCCCGATGTGGTCGCTGATCATGCCCTCCAATTCCCCAATCACATAGTAGCGCAACTCTGGCTTGCTGATGCCCAGACCCACGGTGCCCTGCACGCGGATCATTCCCTTGTGGATGCCTTGCTCTTTTTGGGCAAATAGGCTCAGGCCCAACAACAATGGCAAGAAGACGAGCAGCTTTTTCATCTGTTCCATAGTCTCAGGAAGTACACACTGAATGAAAAAGTCGTGAGCCAATGCCCAGCGAGTTCCACGCCCTTTTCCACGCGCACGTGGCCGATGCCATTGCCATCCAGTGCTGTGTGGACATGCTTGCCCAGGTGGACCATGTAATGTGATTGCAGGTTGAGTTCCAGGGCGGGGGATAGGAAATGACTCACACCGGCCCCCGCTTGTGCGGCTGCCGAGAAGACCAGCGGACTTTCATATTGGCCGCGAAACCCAACTTTGGTGAGGTCAAAGCACTGCCCACCCATGAGGTAGGGCACAAAACGGTGGCTACCAAAGCCGTCCTTGGGCAACGCAAACTGCACCGCCCAACCGATGTGGTAGTCGCGCCGGATGACGTCGCCATTTCCCTGCGATTGGATGATGTCTGTAAACCACTCGGTATTCACGCGCCGCGAGGCCGATAGCTTGAAGTGCCCGCCTGCCCCCAAGCCGATGATGCCTTCATCCCCAAACACGTTGAGGCTGTTGCGCATCCCCAAGGCAAATTTCCCGCCTTGGAATTCCGTCTTTTGGCCCATCGCCCCCAGCGGCAACAGCAGCACCAATGCCCACATCCCGCACCACACCATGGGATTCCTCAACCAATTCCTCGTTGTCTTCTTACCACAATTCCTCATTGTAATTCAGATTTGAACCAAAATTCAGGACACCATGAGCGCCAATGCAGCATCGACCGTCTCGACGGGCATCAAGCAAGCATGGTTCTGGCAAACGTAAATGTAAGTCTTGTCCTTAGCAAATCGATGGTCCAGCAGGGCAAGCTGACCATCGCTGGGTTCTACGGCAGCCACGATCACTTTGTTGGGCAGGTAATGGCCTTGCAACTCGGTGGCCAGCCGGTAGGCCGCTGGTCCGGCGATCACGACCTCCATCATTGGGCGCAAAAACTTGAGCATGAGGATGGCCCAGTTGCTGTAGCCGCCACCATAGCGGGGCATGTCTTGCTGCACCTGCTGGAGCATGCGCTCGGCGCGGCCCACATAAGCCTGGTCGTCCAGGATGTGCCCGAGGTCAAACAAGACGTTGGCGAGCACGCTGTTGGAGGCCGGAATCACATTGTCCATCAAGTCCATCTTGCGGGCAATGAGCGCGGGGTCTTGGTCGGATGTGAAGAAGAATAGCTGCGCATCCGGATTGTTGTAGTGGGCCATCACCTCCTGCAGCAATCGCTGGGCCAGCACGAGCCATTGCTGGTCCCAAGTGACTTGGTACAAGGCCGTGTAGGCCTCCGCGACCAGCGCGTAGTCGTCCAAAAACGCATTGATGCTGGCCTTGCCGGCCTTGAAGTTGCGCATGAGGCGGCCGTCCACGATTAAGTGATCGGCAATGAAACGCGCATTGCGAATGGCGGCAGCAAGGTAGGCCTGCTCGCCAAATGCCCGGTAGGCATCCACACAACCCTTGAGCATCAATGCATTCCAGGAGGCCAGCACCTTGTCGTCGAGACCCGGCCGAATGCGGAGGTCGCGGGCTTGCATCAGGATCGCCTTTGCAGACTCCAAGCGCTGCAAGAAGGCTTCCTCGCTGAGGCCACGTGCCTCGGCAAATGCTGCCGCGCCCTGCCCCATGATCAGGATGTTGTTGCCATGCTCCCAATTGCCCTGCTCAGACACTTGGTAATAGGCGCAAAACCAGCCGCTGTCGTTGCCCAGCAAGGCATCGATTTCCGCCTTGGTCCAGACGTAAAACTTGCCCTCCACGCCCTCGCTGTCGGCATCCAAGGAGGAATACCATCCGCCCTCGGGCGACAACATTTCCCGCTCCATCCACGCAAATGTCTCGGCCACCACGCGGCGATACATGGCATCGGGGCGTTTCATGTAGGCCTCGGCATACAGGGAAATGAGCTGCCCGTTGTCGTAGGTCATCTTTTCAAAATGCGGCACTTTCCAGATGCCGTCCACCGAATAGCGGGCCCATCCGCCGCCAAGTTGGTCATAGATGCCGCCCCAGGCCATCTTTTCCAAGGTGACTTGCAGGGCATTTTGTTG
>JANMIM010000865.1:0-1514 GCA_031375795.1 Bacteroidota bacterium | reverse complement strand
CGGGACAGGGCACAGACCGTTTGCCTCCGGCCTAAGCGGTATCAATCGCCGATTTTAAGCGTTTTGGCCGGAGGCAAATGGTCCTTCGTCCGTTGGCATCCCGCACCTCGAGTGCGGGACGGACTCAGCTATTTTTTTGTTGTTTGCCCACGACTCCCGCAAGCGGGACCTTGTGCCGTCATGGGCGATGCAATCCCGAGCTGCATTTTGGATTTAGATCGATTTGAAACCCACGATCACGTCCGTGCTACAGGGATCTCCCGCCCATTCTCCCTGCACCCAAGCTGCATCCCATACCGATCGGAAAGCCACAACTTCCTGCCTCAACTCGGTCAAAGCCATCGCCTACTATTTGAAAAGGACAGTTTGAAAGACGCCCAAGCACGGGGCAAATTCTCCCAATAGATTTGAGCCGATGCTTTACTTCGTCGCTTTTCTCCGATGCCATTGTTGGTCATTTCGGATCATGAATTCTAATTGTAAATTGATATGAACGTTACAAAAATCACATCTCGAATCCTTGTATTTTTGCTATTGTTTGCGCCTCTTTTTGGTCGATTGCAGGCTCAAAATGACAATTGGTGCGGCACAATTCCCACCGAGCAACAAATCAAGCACCTGAATGCCACGCGCGAAGCAAGGCAAAACTACAGCGCGGAAAACAACCGTGGCACCATCAAGTGGATTCCCGTCACGTGGCATCTATTCCGCAATACAAGCGGTGCAGGGGGCATCAACATGGCTGCAGTGAATACCGCCATGACAAAACTCAATGTGGAATTTGCGGGCGCAAACATTCAATTTTTCATCTGTGGCACGCCCAAGGAAATCAGGGACGACAATTATTACACCCTTCTCACCTATGCCGAGGCAAAGACCTATGGGGCTTCAAACGACGTGCCCAATACCATGAACCTCTATGTGGCTTATCAGCTTGAGAGCGTCAATTTTGGTGGATATGCCTATTTTCCCGGTGGTCCCGAACGCGTGGTGATGAGTACCCAGGCGGTGGGCAACAGCGTATTGATGCATGAGGTCGGCCATTATTTTGCGCTCTACCATACACATGGCAATGACAAAAGTTCTGAGGGATTCAACATAATCCCCGAGCTGGTGAATGGCTCAAATTGCCACTACGCTGGAGATGACGTTTGTGACACGCCGGCAGAGCCCGGTAGCCTTTTTGGGTTGCTGTCGGGCTGCACATACATCGGCACTGCGACCGATGCCAATGGACAATTGTACACCCCGATGGTGGAGAATTTCATGGGCTATGGCACAGCGAGCTGCCAAAATACATTTACCAACGGCCAATACAACCACATGGCCTATGCCGCGGTGCATGATCGTCCAAACCTGACGTGCAACAGCAATCCGGCACCCTGCAGCACCCCGATTACTGCATTTCCTTACAACCAAGGGTTTGAGGGTGGCTCGCTCGGCAGTTGGGTGCAAGGCGCCGGGGACGACTTTGATTGGACCCTGCTCTCTGGTGCAACGCCTACGGCAAGCAC
>JANMIM010000863.1:0-1765 GCA_031375795.1 Bacteroidota bacterium | reverse complement strand
CGATCACTCGGCATGGGCAATTTGATATGCTATATGATGCAGCGCCTACCGCATCAGGGTCACGTTGCCCGTATAGGCCTTGTCTCCAATGTGCAGCGAATAATAAAACACGCCTTCGGGCACGTCCAAGTCGTTGAGGTTCTTGCCGTTCCAGCCTGCTTCCTTGTTGATGTCGTTGTGCAAGACCACGCCCCAGCGGTCCATGATCTGGAGATTGAAGGGTTGGGAGCCTTTGTACTGCACGAGGAAGATGTCGTTGATGCCATCGCCGTTGGGGCTGAAGACGTTGGGGATGAAGAGGTCGGGTGCGGTGACCACGACGGGGCCATGGGTCGCGGTGCTCTTGCAGCCGTTGGCATTGGTGGTGGTGAGCGTGGCGTAATACATGCCCGGCTCGGTGTAGGCGTGGGTCGGGTCGGGGAGGTCGCCAATGAATCCGTCCCCAAAATCCCAGCTCCATTCCACTGCGCCGCTGGAACTCAGGTCATGGAACAATACATTTCCCTGTGGCAAATAGACCTCCAATGGACTACCCGTCGCCGTCGGATTGCCCTGCGGCGCCATCGAGAAATCGGTCTGGATCGCTTCCAGCACTTGGATCGTGGCGAGGGTCGCCGAGGCCTCGCATCCGCCTGTGTTCAGCCCCGTGAGGGTGACTGCGTAGCTGCCTGGCTGCGAATAGGTGTGCATCGGGAAGGCTTCGTTGGAAATCTGCCCGTCGCCAAAGTCCCATGAATGCAAGATGGTGTTTTCAGAAGTGCTCGTGAAGCTCACCGGAAATGGCGGGCAACCCGACTGCACAGAACTCAGGAAAGAAACCTCGGGGCTGGGAATGATCTGCAGGGCAATGCTGGCACGCGTGGTGCAGCCTGCCTCCTCCATCCACAATTGGTAGGTGGTGCTGCTGTCTGGCGTAGCGATCGGGTTGAGCGAATTGGGATCATCGAGCCCTGCGGTCGGTGACCAAGAAAATATTGCGCTGCCGAGTCCGCCACTGGCGTGTAGGGGCACACCCACGCCTTCACAAGCCAGGTTGGTATCCGCAAGGGCCATCGGCAACTCTGTGGGAATCACCGACATGACCATGGAGTCTTGGGTGTGGCAGGTATTGTAGCGCACGTCGAGGTAATACACCGTCGCACCCGTGGGCCAAGCCCAAGGCTGCACCATTGTCGTGTCTTGCAGCGTATTGCCGGGCGTCCAAGCATAATATATTTGGCTCACATCGGCGCTGTCGGTCGTGGTATAATAATAGCTGCCTTGCAATACCGCGCTGTCGCCTTCGCAGATCGTCATATTAGGTCCCGCATTGGCGATTGGTGTCGGCTTCACGGTCACTTGCACGAGATCCACCGGACTCGCGCAGCCCCAGCTCGATGTCACCACCAACTCATAGATGGTGGTCGTGTCTGGATTGGCTGTGGGGTTCTCGGCGGTCGGGTCGTCGAGCGATGCGGCTGGCGTCCAGACATATGTATAATATGCCGAGCTGTCACCTGCGCCAAATGCATCCAATTGCACGGATTCACCCAGGCAAATCTCGCGGATCGGTCCTGCGCTCGGCGTGGGCAGGGTGTGTACCCAGAGGGTCATCGTGTCGCCGTAGCTGGGGCAGCCATTGGACCAGACATTGAGGATGTATTGATGGGTGAACGACGGCGCGGCTGTGGGATTGGGGGCCGTCGGGTCGCTGAGACCGTTGAATGGACTCCATTCGTAGTCATACACAGGCCCGGCACCAAATCCCATGCCTTGGATGACGGTG
>JANMIM010000862.1:0-3867 GCA_031375795.1 Bacteroidota bacterium | reverse complement strand
GCCTTTGACCTGCTGGGCGACATCTATCTGATGCCGATCTCGGGCGGCAAGGCGCTCCGCATCTCGGAGGGCATGCCTTGGGAAGTGCAGCCACGCTTCAGCCCCGACGGCTCCAAGATCCTCTTTACCAGCGACAGGGGCGGCGGCGACAATGTATGGATCATGAACCGCGACGGCAGCGACCGCAAGCAGCTCACCAAGGAGGAATTTCGGCTGCTCAACAATGCCTTTTGGCACCCGAGCGGGGACTATTTTGTGGCCCGCAAGCACTTCACGAGCGGGCGCTCACTCGGCGCGGGCGAGATGTGGCTCTACCACAAGACCGGCGGCGCGGGCATGCAGCTCACCAAGCGCAAAAATGACCAGCAGGATGCAGGGGAACCCGTTTTTTCACCCGATGGCCGCTACGTGTACTTCAGCGAAGACATGGACGGCGCTGGCTATTTCACCTACAACAAGGATCCCCATTCCGGCATCTACAACATCCGCCGCTACGATACCCAAAAGGGTGAAGTCGAGGACGTGGTCTCTGGCCCGGGCGGTGCCGTGCGCCCGCAGGTATCGCCCGATGGCAACTTGCTCGCCTTCATCCGCCGCGTGCGCACCAAGAGCGTGCTTTATGTGCATGACCTGCGCACGGGCGAGGAATGGCCTGTGTTTGATCGGCTCAACAAGGATCAGCAGGAGACGTGGGCGACATTTGGCGTGTACCCCAACTACCAGTGGCTGCCCGGCAACAAAGAGGTCGTGATCTGGGCGGAGGGGCATTTTTGGCGGGTGAATGTCGAATCCACCGAGGCCAAGCAGATCCCTTTTACGGCACAAGTGAAGCAGGTGGTGACCGATGCCTTGCACTTTCCACAGGAAGTGAGCCCCAAGAATTTCGATGCGAAGATGATTCGTCAGGCCACGACGAGCCCCGACGGCAAGCAGATTGCGTTTCACGCGGCCGGGTACATCTACCTCAAGGCGATGCCGAGTGGCAGCCCCAAACGCCTCACCAACAGCCTCGCCCACGAATATTACCCCAGCTATTCCCCCGACGGAAAAAGCATGCTCTATGCCAACTGGACCGATGCCGAGATGGGCGCCGTGCTGGTGCGGGACCTTGCGACGGGCGCAGAGCGCAAAGTCACCACACAAAAGGGCTATTACCACAATCCCCGCTGGAGCCACGACGGCAAGATGATCGTGCTTGAAAAAGGCACGGGTACTGGCGAATTGGGATTCTCCTTTGGCACCGAGCCGGGCATCTACGTGTGCAATGCCGACGGCAGCAACATGAGACTGCTGAGCGCCGATGGTGCGGAGCCGTATTTCAATGAAGACAACACCCGCATCTACTTCTCATCGGGCGGCGGATTGAACAAATCCTTCAAAAGCCTGGGATTGGACGGCAAGGATGAAATGACGCATTTCACCGCCAAATATGCCAAGGACTTCGTGCCCAGCCCCGATGGCAAGTGGATCGCATTCACCGAGTTGTACAATGCCTATGTCGCAGCATTCCCCAAAACCGGCAAACCACTGGACCTGAACCAAGGTGGCGACGGCTATCCGGTCTTTCAAGTGACGCGCGACGCCGGCACGAGCTTGCACTGGGCCCGCGACAGCAAGAGCCTGCACTGGATGCTCGGACCGCAATATTTTTCGCGCGACTTGGCCAAGTGCTTCACATTCCTGCCCGGCAGTCCCGATTCATTGCCCCCCGTCGATACCCTGGGCATCCACGTGGGCCTGAAGCTGGAAACCGACGTGCCCACCGGCATCGTCGCGATGACCAATGCCCGCATCATCACGATGAAAGGCGACGAGGTGATCGAGCGCGGGGATATTGTGGTCGAAAACAACCGCATCCTCGCGATCGGCAAGACCGGCGACCTGAAGATCCCCAAGGATGCCTACGTCATCGACATGGCCGGCAAGACGATCATGCCCGGCATCGTGGACGTGCACGCCCACATGGGCAATAGTGGCAACGGCGTCTCACCGCAGCAACAATGGTCATATTATGCCGGCCTCGCCTATGGCACCACGACCACACACGACCCGAGTTCCAACTCCGAGATGGTCTTTTCGCAAAGCGAAATGGTGAAATCCGGGCGCATGGTCGGCCCACGGATCTACTCGACGGGCACGATTTTGTATGGTGCCGACGGCGATTTCAAGGCGGTGGTGAACAGCCTCGACGATGCGCGCTCCCACTTGCGCCGCATGAAGGCCATCGGTGCATTTTCGGTCAAGAGCTATAACCAACCGCGCCGCAACCAGCGGCAGCAGGTGATCCAAGCTGCCCGCGAGCTCCAGATGGAGGTCGTGCCCGAAGGCGGCTCATTTTTCTACCACAATATGACGCAGGTGCTGGATGGCCACACGGGCATCGAGCACAGCATCCCTGTCTCGCCGGTGTACAAGGATGTCTTGCAAGTGTGGGGCGGCAGCAAGACGGGTTATACCCCGACGTTGATCGTGGGTTATGGCGGCATCTGGGGTGAAAATTATTGGTACCAAAAGACCGAGGTTTGGAAGAACGAGCGCTTGCTGAAATATTATCCACGGGGAATCTTGGATGCCCGCTCGATGCGCCGCACGATGGCCCCCGACGACGATTTTGGGCACATCGGCAACGCCAAGACGGCCTACGCGCTCATGAAGGCAGGCGCCAAGGTGCAACTCGGTGCCCACGGGCAGTTGCATGGCCTGGGCGCGCACTGGGAAATGTGGATGTTTGTACAAGGCGGATTTTCACCGCTGGAGGCCATTCGTGCATCGACCTTGTGGGGCGCGTACTATATCGGCATGGACAAGGACATCGGTTCGCTGGAGACCGGCAAACTGGCGGACATGATTGTGCTCGACAAGAATCCATTGGAGGACATTCGCAACAGCGATGCCATCTCGATGGTGATGCTCAATGGCCGCTTGTATGACGCCGACACGATGGACGAGATCGGCAATCACCCCAAGAAACGTGAGCCTTTCTTCTGGGAGCGCGCCAAGGGCAACGATGCATTCCCATGGCATGAGGCGACCCAGAGCTATTTGGGTGGAGGCTGTGGGTGCAATGGGCATGGGCATCAGTGAGGCTTTGAGCGTCGATAGAATGATTTTTCAATCAATCATCCCCAATCCATTCGCAAGTAGGCTTGAAGGATCGCAGGGCGTGCTGGAAGGTCAGCTTCGATCAGCGAATTTGCGAGGTCAAGCAGTTGATCGAGGTCGGTGCGCAATTCCACGAGCGGCACGGCCAAGATTTTCCTGTTCCCAAAAGGATGCAGATCGCGCAAGAGATTGTCAATGGCACCCGCCTTCACTGGGTCGGGCAATGATTGATGAAATACAAAGACGAGTTTCTTGCCCTCGCCCTCGCCGATGATCGTGGCCTGTGCGATCAATTCCCATGCTGTATCCGCCTTCGTGAGCCGAAAATAGCTGAACCCTTGGCTGTCAAACATCAAAATGGGCCTGCGATGGAAGATATTCCTCAATCCCAAGATCAGCAACCCGTTTCCCAAGCCAATACAAACGAGGGCCACCACCCAATCGCCCGGGCGTCCTTGAGAGAGGTACAAGAGACCAATGGCAAGGATCATCAAACCTCCAAAGCAGATGAGCAGTGCTTTCAAGCGAGATGTATACCAACAGACTTGCGGGTTTGACTCAGGGACCATGATAGTTGCATTTCCGAATGTAAGCGTCTCAAAAGTAGCAATTTCGGGGATTCAATTTACGCGTTGGTGCAAGTATGGCGGTTTTCGTGAATGAAGCGAGTCCGAGGGCTTTGGCCGAAGGACTGCTGAACATTTGCCTCCGGCAAGCGAAAATAGGCTGCACATGCCAGAGGCAAATGTTCGATGCCCTGTCCCG
>JANMIM010000842.1:0-2455 GCA_031375795.1 Bacteroidota bacterium | reverse complement strand
GCTGGGTTGGCCATTGAGCGCCAGCAGGTCTTTGAATCCAGATGCTTCTTTCATGTCTTTTTTCAATTGAGCGACCCTGAGGATTTTGCACGCAACCTGTCTGCCCGGCGCCTTGATGCGGTAGCCAAGGCAGACAAGCTGCGAGCCTATCCGCTATTCCACCAAGGAAATTTCCACGCGACGATTCTTGGCCTTGTCGGCGGGTTTGTCGTTGGGAAATTTAGTGGATACGCCGAACCCTTTCACGGATTCAAAGCGCTCCTTGGAGAAGTTGTTGCCGCCTTTTTGCATCAGGTAATCCCGCACGGCATTGGCGCGATTTTCCGAGAGTATTTGGTTGGCACCTGCATTGCCATCGCTATCGGTGTAGCCACTGATGCGAATACGCAAGCCTGCCGAAATCGTCAATTGCGCTAGCACTTCCTTGAGTGTGGTCACCCCTTTGGAGGTGAGGCTCGCTTGCCCCGAATTGAACTCGATGGCATAGTCGCGCTTGGTCACCACCTTGTCTGAAGTGCCGGTGGCATAGGTCTTGGGCGTTTCTGAGGCGATGCTTTGGCCGGCTTTTTTCTTTTGCTCGATCGCTGCGGCGATAAATTGGCCGTCAAACACCTGGTCCACAGGCGTGTACTTGGACAAGTTGGTTGGAAAGAGCTTGACATACAAGTCGCCAAACGTCGTGTAGGTCGATTTGTAGTAACCAGTCGCTTCCTCGCCCACGCCCATGGCATCGGCAGCTTCTGAGAGGTTCATCGAGCCTGAGCCACCTAGGTACATTTTGTAGCCTTTCTTTTGCACGGTGTCGCCATTGTAGTATTTGAACCACCACTCACCGTTTTTTTCACTGTCGGTGGGCGAAAAGATCTCGGCAATGGCATCGGAGGCCATTTTCAGCTCAGAAGGATAGATCTTGATACGGTTGCCGGCTTCGTCAAAAGCGACAAGCATCTTGGCGATCTTCTTGCTTTCTTGCTCCAAATGCTTGTTCAGACCGATGACCGTACACAGCATTTGGTTGATGTTCTCATGCGTGGAGAGGATACGCACCATGGCGCTGTCACCTTTATAGTTGTCGCTGAAGTACACGTCGCCCGGGGTCCAAGTTGCGAAGCAATTGGGGGTGACTTGCACTTCCTTGCCCGTGAGCTTGTTTACCCTCGTCTCCGCCTTGCCCAGCAGAAATTCCTTGGGGGTCTGCATGAAGTCATCGACATACTTGAAGTTGAGCGCATTGGGGTCATAGGTGTTGGCATCTGGGTTGATGGGGATGCCGTTGGCCTCGGCAAAGAGGATGGGGATGTTTTGGTCGCCATCGAGCATCACGACGATACACGTAGCGCCACGCAGGTTTTGCGGATCATCGAGAAAACGCTGCGGACCGATGAATGCATCCTCGCCTGCCGAGCGACCGGTGGTATAAAATACCTTGGCCTTGTATTCCGGGTTGATTTCCTTGAGCTTGTCGTTGAGGCCGGAGATGAAGATCGGGGCAGCGTCGCCCATGATCGTGCAAAACTGCGTGCCTTGGGCCGAGCTCGGGTCCTTGCTATAGGCATCCGCGAATTTGAGCATGTTTTCCTGGATGTCGGAATACATGTCCACACGGTTCACCTTGAGGCGAATGCCGGCTTTTTCCAACAAGGAGTTCTTTTTGGTGATCGCGCCACCATTCGCCAGTGCCACGACCGAGGTTGCGTTCCATGGAATCGCATCCCATTTCCACAGGGTTCCGGGGATGGTGGATTTCTCTGCGATCAGATAATGCGAGAGCGAATCATAAGGCGGCAACACCGAGGGGTCTTTGTAATTCTCGGGTGCGGTCTGCAAGGAGACCCGCTGCTCGTCGCTCAGTTCGATCTTTTGGGTTTCGGCTGCATTGAGCGTGAAATAGGGTTGCAACCAGAGGTAATAGACAGCGATCAGCGATCCGAGGCCCAAAACTGAGATCAGGATCCAGACAAAGCCTGTGAATCGGCCGTACTTTGTGGTAAGAAAACTCATGTCATTAGGTGATTAAGTCGTGTGAATTGGTGTTGATTTTCGTCGCCCGCAATCCTGCATGGAGGCGTCGGATGTGTAGAGGGAATCATGATTCCACGGTATTGTTGGGATTGACAAAGCGATCCAGGTCGGTGCTGAGGTCGTAGCCCATCGTGGCGTCTCCACCACCATGGCCGATTTCGGGCGACATCATTTCCTGAAACAGTGCATCTGCCCGTGTCACCCGAAACTCCAGCTCTTGTTGAAGCACTTCCGAGTCCATCGATTCGGTGAGGTTGAAGCCGCCAACATTGGCACGCAAGTTTTCAAATTCTTGACGAAAGGATTCCAAATCGTCGGCATACTTTACCTGGGAGCAGATGACTTTGTACACATATTCCGACTGCGCCACGAGGTTTTGAAATTCGAGGTATTTGGACTGAACCAAGAGGGTACGACGATCGTGTTCCGTCTT
>JANMIM010000835.1:0-1847 GCA_031375795.1 Bacteroidota bacterium | reverse complement strand
AGCGCGTCTGAGGTCTGTGCACTGGCCCGGCTGGTGATCAGCAGTATAACTATCAGGAAATAGACGTGTTTTAATTTCATTGCCTTGCGGATTTTGTGGCAAGATGCAGAGGCTTGGGAGGGCAGGCAATGACCGAGCGGGTGGGGGAATGTGACCTTTGTCAGGGTTCTTGGCTCCGTTTTGAGCCTGCGTCGCATTAGAAAACCTCAGTCGCGTCATACATCCGCCCCAGCGCATCAAACCACAAGATCCCACTGATCGCCGGGATGCGCAGCATCGCCTGGTTCAAGCGCGCAGCCGAATACCGCACAGACCGAGGCTCTGCCTCCTGGGTGGCTTCCAGCGAAAAACTGCATTGCCCATTGAGATCCCAATTGCCCTTGAAGCGTGTGCCCGAAGGGCCGCCCCAGGGCCATTCAAACTCAAAGGCATTGCTGTGATTGGTGCGGAGATACGGAATCCATGTCGAGAAGCTCGGCATCGGGGCCAACAGCTCCTTGAGGATCGCATCGGCAAGTGAACGCATCGTCCCATGGTACAGAAATTGCGTGTGCGTCCAAATGATTGCGGGGTAAATGCCGACAGGCGGGTGGTCGCAGATTTCCTCCTGTCCCTGCTCGTAAATCCGCTTGAGAATTGCCTCTTTGCGGCCGCCATACCTGAGGCCGCCTACACAAGAAACAGCGCAGGCATTGATCGCATGCTGGATTTCATCCGTGGTCGATGGCTGCCGCTTGAAATAACAATGCCCATAGCCCTCGGTCGAATGCGTGATCAGGTCAGGTGCCACGGCCTCAGGTGCGCCGCAATTGATGCAGACCTCATCGATGGCGTAGAAGTCGTCTTTTAGGTTCTCGGGGACACGAGGATGGCTATCATTGAGTTGCATCTTGCAATATTAACCCATGCCACCGAAGAATGGGAATGTGTTCACCGCTGCAAATCACAATCGCATCCACTCAATTGCTAACCCAAGCTGAGACCTATCGCCCAAAATCCGCACCAAACCACTTTTTACTTTTCACTTTTCACTTTTCACTTCCTCACTTTTCACTCCATCAAACCTCAATTCCCATCGCCCGCATCAGCGCCGTAGCATTCATGCTCAGGCACTGTCCCTCCGTGAGTTTGTAGTCAAAGATCAAAGTCCCCTCGGCGGTCACGGTGCAGTTGAAGCTGAAATTGTGGATCGCGAGCGGCATTTGTGCCGCCATGTCCACGATTTCGATGTCGTGGGTGCTCACGAGGCCCGCGCCCCCGAGCTTGTGCAACTGCTGCACCAGCGCCCGCGCACCCGCCTGACGGTCGCGGCTGTTGGTGCCCTTGAGGATCTCGTCGAGCAAGAAAAATGTATTCTTGTTGGTGCGCACGGTCTCGATCACCGACTTGAGGCGCTTGAGTTCGGCGTAGAAGCTGCTCGTGTTTTCCTCGAGGTTGTCGGTCGTGCGCATGCTCGTCGCGACCTGCATGGGGGAGAGGTGCATGCGCGTGGCGCAGACGGGTGCGCCCATGAGGGCGAGCACGACGTTCAGGCCCGCCGTGCGCAGGTAGGTGCTCTTGCCGCTCATGTTGGAGCCGGTCACGAGCCAGATCGTGCCATTGCCTTGGATGTGCATCGGATTGTTCACGCGTTGCTGCACGGGGATGAGCGGGTGGCCCATGTCGCTGGATTCCAGCAGGAATGCACCTTCGGTGACCTCCGGTTTGGACCAGCCGGGAAACGCAAATTGCAGGGCGGCCAAGCTGCTGAGCGCCTCGACTTCGCCGATGACCTCAAACCAGTCCATGACCTGCTCACCCAGGTCTGCCTTCCATTTCTCCAATGCCTTGAGGCAAAAGATGTCCCA
>JANMIM010000766.1:0-4982 GCA_031375795.1 Bacteroidota bacterium | reverse complement strand
CGCCATCGCGGCCGCGACGCGGTCGAGGTTTTCGTCCCAGGCGATGCGGCCGTCTTGGCTGGGCCAGGGGATGTTGTAAGGTCCGCCGGGGTTGGCACGGAAGCGCTCCTGCCGCTCGGCCTGCTTGGCATTGGCCGCGAGGGTCTTGCGGCGGTTGATCCACCAGGCGAGCAGGTAGGCGAAGCCGCTGGCGAGCAAGACGAAGGCGATGCCCCAAACGATCGAAACGCGGCGTGTGTAGGTGTATTGGGTGGGCGGAATGGGTAGGTCTGGAAGTATGGCTTTTGGGGGGGGCGGATTATCCAAGGAATCATGATTGTCCACCACGGGGCTTTCCGTGTAGGGGCAATCTGGATACCGAAGATCTGTTACTGTAAGCTTCGCATCAAACAGGCCAATCGTGTCGTATTGATGCAACTCCGTTGCTCTGTTCCCTACTGTCCCATCACCAAATTCCCATCGTACCTCTAGGCTTTGCGGGGAATCATGCGCTGACAAATCAGCTGTGAACAACACTCGTTTGTCGCCCTTTCTTTCCCAAGAAGAAGTGACCCTAGGTTTGCCTTTGCATTCGACCAGAAGTTGCCGCTCAATGGTGTCCCTGACCGTCCTCCAAAGCCACCTTTTTTCGACAATCAAGGAAATTGAGCAGAAATCCTTCGCATCGAATTCAAAGGAATGACCCTTAGCCGTATCCCGTCCATTGATTTGCCATTTGAAATCCATACCCTTCAAATCGAATCCAGCAAACTTATCCATCGTCGACTCCATCCTCCCTGCATCACCACGAACTGCTGAGTCTTGAAAAGCAGAATCTATCGATGAATGATTTCCCTTGGCAATCGGATGAATCCAGATTCGGTCTCCTGTTATTGCATGTGTTGAATATTGATCCGTAAGCGGTCCGGTTTCAATATCCAAAACGTAAATCTCCATCTCCGGCACCTCCAGCGGCACCCAATAAACCCAAGCCAAAAGTAACCCAACACCCAGAGCCACAACCGGCAACCAAAGCCTCCGCAGCCATTTCTTGCAAATCGCAAAGCGGTCCGGTGGCGGAGGAGGAGGCGGCAGCGGCGGCAACGGTGGCAACTCCCGCTGGATGAAGTCATTCCAGAGGCGGTGGAACTTCTCCTGCTCGTCGACGCTGTGCGCGACGATGGGTGCGATGTACAGGCCCACATTTTTGGACGGATGCTTGGGCCACTCGTCGAGCCCCTCCAATACCCGCTGGATGGCGATGCGCTGCCGCAGGTCGACCACCATGCCATTGGCGGTCAGTTCCTTGAGAAACTGGTCCAATGGGAAGGGATGTGGAGGGTTGGTCATCTTGGATCAAGACTTGGCTTCCAGGGCTTTGAGGGCTACACTGAGGTCTTCGGTGGTCTTGATGAGGACCGATAGGCTGCGCTTTAGGCGATCTTGATCGGCCTTGTTCAGTTCATGCAATCCGCCTGCTGCCTGAAGCTTGGGAATCATTCCCTCGATGCTGAGGATGCGGAACCAATTGATGAGCTCGGCGGTCGCTGGGGTCTTGCCTGTGACGGCCTTGCGAATCTCAGCAAACCGCTTGAGCAGGAAATCGCGGGCGATTTCGTTGCCAGAGAGGTCCTTGAAATGTTTGGCCAAGATCTCTCGCAAGCGGTCCTCGTCAGGCTCGGGGATGTTGTAAAACACGCAGCGGCGCAGGAAGGCCTCGGGGAGGTTTTTTTCGGAGTTGCTGGTGAGGAGCACGAAGATGCGATGATCGCCCTGCCGCCCCCATTTGTTTTCTCCCGTGAGTTCGGGCACCTCAAATTGGAAGCGGTTGATCTCGTGCAGCAGGTCGTTGGGGAAATCGCGCGGCGCCTTGTCGACCTCGTCGATCAAGACGACCGAGGAGCGTGCCTCTTCGATGAGGCGGTCTTGAAATTCGCCCTTTTTCAGCTCGACCCTTTCCATGAGCTTGCCCTTGAACGGCCCACGTTTGTCGTCGGGATATGTGAGCAAAATTGCCCGGCCCAGCGCCTTGAGCTCGATGTAGTCGATGGCATCTGGGGCTTTTTGGCCCGCCGCGCTGTGCACACCCGCGTCGTGAAAGTGCCGCACCGCATCGTAGCTGTAAAGCAGGTCGCGGGCGATCGCGGTGCTTTTGGTGTGGAATTCGATCGGGGCCTTGAGGAATTCATGGTTGCTCACGCGGTGGAATTCGTCGGCGGCTTTGTAGGCGAGCTGCGTCTTGCCCGTGCCCGCCTTGCCCGTGACGAGCAACGGCTGGTTCAGGGCCGCAGCCACGCGCAGGGCCGCCGACAGCTCGTCTGAGATGTCATATTTCTCAGGTTCCGGCCGCTGGTAGTCCTCGTTTTTGAGGTTTTCGAATGTCCAATCGATCTTATCAGCCATATCAGGAGGGATTTTATTCTGTGGAGTTTTCTTGAAGGATCTTGGAAAGCATGGCCTCGACCAGCAGCATGTCCAGATGCGTTTGCTCGCCAAAGTTGGTCTTGATGACCTGGTCTTGTGCCAGGGCGTCCAGCCAAGGTGCATATTCCTGTAGCCATCGCCGCACATCGCGCTTGCTCACTGGCCCAAATTCGGGCAAAAGCACGGTGTCTGTGTGGGCCGATGCGAGTTGCTCCCAAGCTTTGCGGTATTGGGCGAGGTTGTCTTTCTCATCTTCGGAGTACATCAGGCACCAAAGCAGGATCACCTCCGGGGCGTCTTCGGCAAATTGTGACCTGTCAAAAAACTGGGTATTGGCCCAACGGATCACCTCGGCGGCATGGAGGTTTCCAAAATCAAAATCGTTCACGATGATCTGCAACAGGATCAAATCCTTGTCGCGGTACTGCACGGTCCCGTTGGCTTCGCGCAGCAACCTCCCGAATCGTTCTTCCTCCAAATGCTCCTTTTCATCGGGACGCAGGCCAAATTGGTTGTGGAGTTTGGCGAGCAGCTTCTTTTGGGCGGAATTCAGATCGCGCGCATCGGGATAGAATATCTTTTGGAGGTCGCACCTGAAGTCGACGCGCTGGCGATCATGGTACTGCCGAATGAGCTCCATTTTCATCCTGTTTGCAAATCCTTCATGCGACTGCTCGTCTGGACCATGCACGAAAAAAATCCGCGGGGTTTTGATGCGCAACATTCGCCCGTTTTCAAAGGCGTCGATTTGGTCTGTGCGGTCGCAGGAATATTGCAGGAACGACTTTTCCTTGCTCATGGGAGCCGGCGGCGGCAAGACGGTTTTTCCCAGCATCTCAGCGATGGTGTGCGCGATTTGGGTCAATATGCCGCCATTTTTGCTTTCGAACTCCTCGATGGACTTGGCGGGATCGTGCAATGCCGCTAACCCAGCCAACTCTTTGACACTTGTGTATGCGCATTTTTTCAAAATCACCACCGCTTGCTTTTGCTGCTTGGTCTGCGCAAAGTCCTTCAATTTTGCGGCCACCATGATCCAAGCGGCATCAGAAAAGAAATCGACTGTGATCAGGGGCACGATCATAGCTGCCGACTCGGCAAACGCGAGCTTTTCCTCATCTGCGGTTCCGGCGGGGAATCCATGCCAGCCTCGTAGCTCTATGTTGTCGGTGCCAATCGTGAGGTGAATGTGCTTGACCAACTCGCTCACCATGCCCGCCTGCGCGCCCAGATTGTCTGCCTCGGCATGCAGCAACAGTAGCTTTACTTTGGTGGCAGACATGTGAATAATCGCGAAACGTGGTCTAGTTGGGGTAAATGATGCCCTGAATTTATGAAAAAGATGCAAAAAAGCATCATTTTCCACATTTTTCGCCTTTTGGAAAGGTCACCGGGCCGCACTATTTTAGGAGGATGCAGGACTTTCAACCACCAAACCTCTCATCGATGGATTTGGGGCAAATGGAGAAGATCTTGCACGGACTTTCGCTGGCATCAAAACAAACGGTCTCCCCTGCTTGGGGCACAAAAAAAGGCTACCTGATCGATAGCCTTTTTTGTAATTCCTTCACCGTGCTCTGCTGGCATCATTATTCACACTTCAGGACCTTCGTTTCCAGGCTCTCTTGACTGGTTTGTAGTTTGCAGACAAACACGCCAGGCACGAGGGTAGACACATCCAAAGCCTTCGAATTCAGACCTGGCTGGACCTTGATCGGCTGCGGACCCCAAACCAACCTTCCGGTCAAATCCATGATCGACAGCATTGCAGCCGCTTTGTGGTTGCTCCTCCATTGAATATGCAGGAGATCGGAAACGGGGTTGGGGAATATCTGCAGGGAATTTGCCACCACCGTCGAAGGATCGGCGCTGACGCTGCTGTTGTAGAGTTCCAGCACCTCAGCTGCACTCAAGGCAAGGTCGTAAAACCTGACCTCGTCAATCTTGCCCGAAAAGTAATCGCCTTCTGTACCCACCGTACCAGCCTCTGCCCCGATCAATGTGTGGTTGTTGGGATAGGAATAGTTGATCGGATAGGTGGCGTAAGCGTCATCGGTATCGACGGCAATCCCATCCACATATAATACATTGTAACGCGTGTCGAAGGTCAATGCAAAATGATGCCAATTGCCGTTCAGGCTACTGAGGGGATATGTAGCGACACCATAAGCGGAATTGCGATTAACCTCGGATTCGAAGACGCTAGCACTGCCGTGCACGACAAGCTCGTAGCCGCCTGAACTTGTGTTGCCCGCCAAGGCTTCCCAACTGGTGATCGAAGACCAATTGTCGTGCTGTGCCCACAAGGCTAGGGTCACACCCGTAGTCGGCTTGAGTAATGCACTGGCTCCCAGATCGATATGATCATCTATGCCGTCAAATTGGTAGGCGCTGTTTGCATTTCCCAAGCGGTCATTCACCAAGACCGGGTTGCCCATGATGGTTCCATCCAAATGGTTGCTCCCGGCATCGTTGGCGTTGCCGTTGAAGGGGTAGTTGGCGATGAGGCCCACCTGCCCGTAAGCCACGTGAGCAAGGGTACAAAGGGCGAGAATAAGTGTAAAATATCTCGTTTTCAT
>JANMIM010000732.1:0-1676 GCA_031375795.1 Bacteroidota bacterium | reverse complement strand
CATGACCAATGTATTTTTCCAGAAATGACACCCTCCATTCCCTTCCAAGTCATCGACTGGTCCCAAATCGCACCTGTGACATCCTCTGGTGCGACGGGCGAGGCGACGTCGCAGACCTTGCAACTTCCCGGCTTGCGCATTCGCCGCGTCCATTATGGCCCCGGCTACCTGGCCGACCATTGGTGCCAACGCGGGCACATCGTGCATTGCCTGCAGGGCAGTTTCACAACCGAGATGCAGTCGGGCGAATCGTACCAACTCAGCGCAGGCATGACCTACGTCGTCTCAGACGACATGAGCTCGCACCGCTCATTCTCCCATGATGGCGTGGAATTGCTGATCGTGGATGGCGCGTTTTTGGCCCAGCAGGAGGGCTGAAATGGATTGGCTCTGCAGTTCAGAGTTCAGAGTGCTTGGAACTCTGAACTCTAAACTCTGAACTCTGAACTAAATCACCTCTCAGATTTGCCCATCCTCCCCCCTCAATTCACATTCTCCAAATGCCTATCTTCACGGCCATGGAAAATCCACTCAAGATCGACATCCATACCCACATTCTCCCCGAGAATTGGCCGGATTTGAAGGAGCGCTATGGCTATGGGGGCTTCATTCGGCTGGAGCACCACAAGCCCTGCTGTGCCCGCATGATGATGGACGACAAGTTTTTCAGGGAAGTGGAGAGCAATTGCTGGGACCCGCAGGTGCGCATGCAGGAGGGCGACCATGTGTGCTGTCAGGTCCAGGTGCTCAGCACCGTACCCGCCATGTTCAGTTATTGGGCACAGGCCCGCCATGCCCACGACCTCGGCATGCTGCTCAACGACCATATCGCCGGCGTGTGCCACGACTTTCCCAAACGTTTTGTCGGCCTGGGGACCCTGCCGATGCAGGCGAGCGACCTCGCGATCCGCGAGTTGGAACGCTGCAAGGCCATCGGCCTCAAAGGCATCCAAATCGGATCCCACATCAATGATTGGAACCTCGATGCGCCAGAGGTGTTTGCGGTCTTGGCAGCTGCCCAAGACCTGGACATGGCCGTTTTTGTGCATCCTTGGGACATGATGGGCACCGCCAAGATGCAGAAATATTGGTTGCCCTGGCTCGTGGGCATGCCCGCCGAGGGATCCTTGGCGATCTGCTCCATGATCTTTGGCGGCATCTTTGAGCGCCTGCCTCGGTTGCGGGTGGCCTTTGCCCATGGTGGTGGCAGTTTCCTTGCCACGCTGGGCCGCATCGAGCATGGCTGGCGCGTGAGGCCCGACCTCTGCGCCGTCGACAATCCCCGCAACCCACGCGAGTACCTCGGCAAATTCTGGATCGATTCCATTCTCCACGACCCGGCCATGCTGGACCATTATGTGCGGCTCATGGGCGAAGACAAGATTGCACTTGGCACGGATTATCCTTTTCCGCTGGGGGAATGGTTTCCAGAGGACGGCTGGCAGCCCGGCCGCCTCATCGACTCCATGCCTTGGCCTGCGGAGAAGAAGGCCAAACTGCTCGGCTTCAATGCCCTGGATTGGCTGCAAATGGAAGCCGCCCATTTTCACTGATACGATGGCCTACCGCATCCGCGACATTGTATTTGCCTTGTCGGGCCTGCTGCTTTTCAGCGGGGTCTTTGTCGTGTTGGTGCCATTGCTGGCGCTCACGCAGCAGCGGGTGTTTTTTGTACA
>JANMIM010000728.1:0-5779 GCA_031375795.1 Bacteroidota bacterium | reverse complement strand
GAATCCAATCGCTGGGTTGCGTGATCGGGCGGCTGTGTGCCGGCTGTTCTTGGTTACCCATTGGCTTCCAAGCTTCTGCCTCCTGGTTGTATTGCAGCTCCTCGATGCGCGCCTGCCGGATGTGGAACCGCAATTCCAAGCGGGCATTGCCATGACCGCCGATCGCCTCCGCCGCGCGGTCGAGCCCAGTCACCTGCACATGCGTCGGGTTGTGTTGCGGGCCCAAGTGCATCATGCGCACCTGCGTGCTGGGCGCTTCGTCGTGGCTCAAGTCGAGGCCGAGGAGCGCCCGCGCCGTGTCGCGAAAACGGAATTCCTGGGCATAACAAAAGCGTTCGCCGAGGAGCTTGCGGTCGCGTTCGGCACCCTGCTTGAGCCGGGCGGTGATGCGGTTTTGCGGGTAGGCGCACCATGTCTCGCCCGGATTGCCGCCCCTGAGCTGACGGTAGATGTCGCTGGCGAGCTTGGCGGCACCGGCAAACTCTTGGCGGTTGAGACCGTGGGCAGGGGTGCCTTGACGGAATTTGTATTCCGTCGGCGCCTGGCGGATGTATTGCTTGCCGTGGCGGACGCTGAAAATGAGCCTGCCGATTTTGCCGTGGACGGGGTAGGGGGTGGTTGCAGTTGCCATATTGGAGCAGAATTTACGGAATTGTGAACCAGAATTCACAGAATTATCCGAATTTGCAGAATTGTGGAGGTGGTGGTGAATTCTTTTGTGGTGGCTGAACCCGGTTGTAATCGGGTTTGCGGGATCGGGTCGCGGTTTTTGGGTTGTTTAGCGAATATAGGGGTGCTGGGGGATTTTTGCAAGGGGGGCAATCGCATGAATAATGCGAGCGGTCCCGCACCCAAGGTGGGGGAGCCGAACGCTGACCTGACACGAGCCTCTGGCGAGAATTGAGATGGGCAATTGGTGTTGATTAAGCTTCGAAATTAGCTTCTCTCGCGATCCCGCTCGGGAGGTGCGGGAGCGACGGATAGCCCTGCAGGCAAACCTTGCGTATTCCTCGGTTTTCTCTGCGGGCCGCAGTTTGTTTTTAGGCAATTGCTTTAGGGGGTGAGATTTGGCATCTCGGCCTGTAGACGGCCGTTATGCCTTGCGTCCCTTTGGAATTCAGGCCATTGCGGCTTTAGGTTTTTTGTCTTTGGCTGAAGCGCTCCTTGGTGGGTGGGCATGTGCGCTGCCGGCTGGGCCTTGTGCGGCGGGGGCTGCGGTGTGGCTTGGGGGAATGCGGCAAATGGGTTGTGGGGAAGGGCTTTTGCGGCATGGGGGGGATTGATGCATCTGGCATCGTATGTAGATGCTTCTTGGATCTCATTTGAAATAGGTCTTTGGACCCGACAATTAGAGTAATGGACTGGACTTTGGATGTCGAGGCGACTTCGAAAGGATTGAAGGAGGTGTTAGTTATATCGCGGTTTCTTGATTGCAAATTGGACATTTCTTGCCTTTCCCCCAAGGGGCGTGTATATTAGAGCCTTAACTGGCAGCCCAGTCCAATTGCTGCCATACTACGTCTCTACAATGCTGATAGACAACGAAAAAGATCACATCAGGCTCCATGCGTGGATGGCCAAGCATGTGCATGAGGGGAAGATGGATTTGGTGACGGGGTATTTTACGGTTGGGGGATTGGCTTTTTTGGGGCGGGAGGTGCTGGTTTTATCCCGCACCCCTAAACCACTGGACTAGTTTTGCCTAAATTGGGGGGAGGATTTCTTATGGCACGAGAAAGAAGAACTTGGACTGCCGCGCAGAAGCTGGCGATCCTGAAGGAAGCAGAACAATACGGTGTGGCGCAGACTTGCCGCCGGCACCAGCTGGCCGAGTCGCTGATCGGCAAGTGGCGGATCAAGTTGGAGAAGTTTGGCGCCGATGGGCTTGAGCCCCGAGGATTGCACGTGACTCCGGAGGTGGACAGGATCGCCGAGGAGAACCGCAGGCTCAAGCAGATCGTAGCCGACCAGGCGCTGGAACTGCAACTGCTGCGCGAGATTCAAAAAAAAATGGATGCCCGATCGAACTCAAGCGCGAGGTGATGGAGGATTTTCGGAAGAAAGGGCATCCTGCGGGCTTGCTCATGCGCCTGCTGGAGCTCCCGCGCAGCACGTACTACTACAAGGCGGGCACTGGCCTCCCTGGTCGCAAGGCCAGCGAATTCACGGCCCTCAAAGACGGCCGCATGGTCTCCGAGGTGACGGTGGATGGTGGACTTGCTGGGCGGGGAGTTCGTGGACTATGGCTACCGCAAAGTCACCGAGTGGCTGTGCTGGAAACGCGATTGTGTCATCAACCACAAGAAGGTCCTCAGGCTGATGCGCGAGCACGGGCTGATGCTGCCACCCAAGGCCACCGGCGGGAACCCGGACCGCAGGAGGATCGTCGAGAAGGTGCCGCAACCCTCGCGCCCACGGGAGGTCGTCGAATTGGACATCAAGTTCATCCGCGTCCACGGGAAGAACAGGAATGCACTGGTGTTGAGCTTCATCGACCTCTTCCACCGCGAATGGCTGCCCTATTACGTCGACTGGAGCATCCGCCAGGAACACGTCATGGCAATGGTCAAGGAGCTATTCGGCGACCTCAAGGGCATCAAGCTCAGGCTGCGGTCCGACAACGGGAGCCAGTTCATCGCCCTGGAGCTGGCAGTACTGCTCTCCGAAATGGGCATCGAGCACGAGTTTATCCGCCCGGCAAGCCCCGAGCAGAACGCGCACATCGAGTCGTTCCACTCGGTCATGCAACGGGCCATGGTGAGAAAGCAGCAGTTCGAGACCCTCGGCGAACTCAAGGAGGTGTTGGCACGCTTCAGGCAGTTCTACAACCACGAGCGGCTCCACAGCGCCACCTGCTTCAGGCCTCCGATGGAGTTCCTCAGGTGCTACAACGCGGGGATGGTCCAGGAAAAATTCGACAGCCGCAACCGCAGAAAATTCATCCTCAGCAAGGAAGGGCCGCTAAGCCCCCCCTTCTCTGAGCACAATAGTTTTTCGCTCAACAATATTATTCACAATCGATTATCTTTACATGAACCCAAAAGCAAATAGTCCAGTAATTAGGGGGCCAAGACAGTTTCGGATTATCGGATGGTGATCGGGGACATTGCGAGGGCGGCAGAGGAGGAGATCAGGGGGCTGGATTTGCTTAATGAGAGTCTGCGGCTAGATGTGGCCTTTGGGATTTCGCGGGCGGCGCGGGCGGTGGTGCTTTTTTTGGAGCAGGATCGGGTGAAGGTGAAGACGCTGGAGCCGCATTTTTGCCATGCGAAGGTGTATTTGTAAAAGGATGGCGGGAATCAACATTTTGCGCTTAAATGTAAGGGTGATATCTTGTAGTGAACCATTTTTCTAGGGCTGCAAATTACAAGGTGTATGAAGAAACATCGGAAGCTCATGTATTCGATCGCCGGGGCCTTGACTTCTGTGATTGTGATCCCCTTGCTGTTGCGGCCACTTTTGGAGGTGGCTGGAAAGGGGCTGTCTCATGGGCCTTACGTGTGGCCGATTGCCGTGATGCTTCTTGTGGCTGGATTTCTGGGGCCATGGTTTTTGATCAAGGCACAGGAACCCATAGTTGAGCTGGTGGAGAATTTGGAGGCTGAACGGGCTGCGTTGATTGCGAAGTTGCAGGCTGAATACAAGGAACGGCTGAGGCGCAAATTGATGGCTTTTGGGCCTGGGTTGGAATTGTCGCCTGATCTTGCGTACACTGTGAAGGGTGTGGAGTCTTCGCAACTGGCTTATCTCCATCCGGAATACCGGCAAGCCAAGGCTGGACGTTTCCAGATGGTGTATCAGGATTGGATGTCTCATAGTAGTCGCCTGCTACTCCTGGGAGATGGTGGAAGCGGTAAGTCCGTGCTTTTGCTGAAAATTGCGCTGGGGCTGCTGGAGGAGGCGGGACAGAATTCTCGGGAAGCCATTCCCATCGTCTTGCATTTGGGAACCTGGCAGCGCGAATTCGAGACGTTTGATGAATGGTTGCAACTTGAACTCGACAAGGAGTTGGGGAGATTGGAGGCGGGATTCAAGTTGGGGAGCGGTGATGATGGGATTGCGTTGTTGCTGGATGGGCTGGATGAGGTGCCAGACAAATTTCGTTTGGAATGCGTCAAAGCTATCCTGAAACACTTTATATCCAAACCGACACTGCGCTGGCCCAAGCTGGTGGTCTGTGCGCGGCCATCGATCATGGATACGCTGATCAGTTGCCCATTGCCAGTGCATGCGATTGCCCAGATTCAGGATCTTGCTGTCGAGCAAGTGAGGCATGCTTTGGCTCCCGTGGCTGCGGCTGCCCCTGGGTTGCCGCCCGCTCGCTTGCTGTCGTCGATTGAAAAGCCTGGTGCGCTGGATTTTATCCATCGGAATGCGTTGTATGTCCAAATTGCATTGGACATGACTGCGCATGCGGTGGATTTGTCGGAAATCTCGACTGAGGAAGCGCTGGTGGATGCCTATATTTCCAACAAGATTGGAAGCGTCTCCGAAAAGTACAAGCTTCATCGGGGGAAGAGTTTGAAGTGGCTGCAGCAGATTGGGCGCTTTTTGAATGGGTCGGAGAATCCCATGGAATTTGGGTTGCATCGGGTGGATGGGAGTTGGTACTCTGCAAAGACATGGTTGAAAGAAGGGGATTTCTTATGGTTCATAGTTCTGCCTTTGATCGTCCTGGTTGCAACCAACGAATTCAGGATCCGCACTTGGTTTGATGGAGGTGATGCTGCCTTTTCTAGGGCCTCGGTTCTTGCACATTATATAGAGGGGACTTGTTTGTTTTTTGCAACAGGCATCATCTCCGAAAGGTATAAGGAAAATGAGCTTAGGCTTTTTCATAAGCCACGTTTTAGACTTTCTCTACCTAGTCTTTCGGGTGTCTTGCTTTTCCCGATTCAACTTGCTGTGAGCGTAGGTGTTTTCTTGGGTATTCCGCTTTTTTTGTCCTTCTATTTCCATGAACCTGTACTATTCATCTTGCCAAGCTGTTGTTTTTTGGTTTTGCTAGGACTGGTTCTTGTTGAGGAGAGAACGTTTACAAGCGACAAGATTGAGGGGTTACAAACTCCTTACCAAGTGGTCATTGGGGGTTTGTTTCGGCAGTTGTTCTTGGCAATCATATGTGTTTTGTCTGTGCTCGCTCTTTATGCTTTCCTTGAAGACGAAGGATTTTGGAAACTGCTAGTGAATTCGGAAGGAGGTACTTATCTCAATGCAATACGAAATTGGACACCGGAGATTCGTGCCATTCCTGATACGTATTTTCGGGAGGGTGCAATTGCATCTTTAGCTTTTCGTCGGTGGGGCGACGACTTTGTTTTGTATAAGATGATTGCATGGAGTTTGTATGTGGTGTGGTTTTTGACCTGTAGCTATTACCCATTCTTTAAGCATTTCGTTTTTCGATTTGTGTTGGCTCTCCAAGGGCGCTTGCCGCTTAGGTTGGTGCGGTATCTGCGGCGGATGGAGGAGACGGGGTTGGTGGTGCGGTACGGTGGGCAATGGCGGTTTGCACATCCGTTGATTCAGGATCGGTTGGCGGAGGGGAGGTGAATGCATGCTTTTTGGAGGCTTGGAGTCCATCTTTGTGGTGTGGCGTTATTGATAGATTTTTGATTTGTGGGTCTTCAGTGTTTGTGGTTGATTTCTGTATCCCGGGTTTTACCCGGGGCTATTGAGCGGCAAGCTCGCTGGGCTTGGTTAGGCATCGGGATTGATGGTGTTCCCGAGTTTGACACCACCATCTTCTATCTTCCTGATTTATAGACAACTGTGGTTG
>JANMIM010000724.1:0-3321 GCA_031375795.1 Bacteroidota bacterium | reverse complement strand
CAGTAGCAGCACCTTTTTGTTGTGTAACGTATGCTACTACACGCTTTACATTACAATAAGCCTGCTACACTGAAATTTAGCAGACTATAGTTTCTTACATTGTTACTCTGTACATTCTGCATTTGTATCAACTTAGCACTTTGCAATCAAAATTTCTTTGAATGTGAGTTAATTCTTTTACTTTTTCAGCGTAGCGGCCACTGGTCATTGGTTCAATTGGTCGGTGGCAGGATCGATCTTGCTGTTGTTGCTTTTTCAAGGCAGCTCCGACTTCAGCGAGGGCATCTCGATGGAAAAATATCCAGCCTACCGGGAATACAAGCGACGTGTCGGACGCTTTTTGCCACTACCGCTCAGCCGCCGCGCTGTCAACGAGATGCTGGACATCGTGAAATAGTTGGTCTGGGCGCCTTGGGAACCTTTCGGATACGGTTGCCTAGAATGCAAGCTCATACTTGAGCATGTCGCGAAAGCGGCCTTTGACAGCTTCGGTTTCTGCATTCATTCCTACGCAAAGAAATCCGCATTTCTCCAAAACACGTTGTGAACCCAAGTTTTGATGGTCTGAAATTGCCTTGACGCCTTGTACCTCTTTTCGGTCCTTGGCCATCTCGATAAGTCCCTCGGTGGCTTCTGTTGCATATCCCAATCCCCAATACTTGCGTTGGATCACGTAGCCGATCGTGGCCCATCCCTTCCAGGACGGCGGCGGTAACTCGATGATGCAACCGCCCACGACCTGGCCATCTAGGAGCCTGGTCACAGCAAATTCGATCACCCAAGGTCTGGGGACGCCCTTCGCCGCGTTGCACAATTCCAGCATCTGGCGTGTGGCCTCCAGGGTATTGGGCCCCCAAGGTTCATATTTCAAGGCCTCGGCGTCGCTTTGGAAGGCATTTACGGCTTCCAAATCCTTGATTTCATAGGGTCGCAACAAAAGGCGCGGGGTGAGGATTTGCATTTCGGTATTTGCGGCAAAGTTGCAGTTTTTGAGCATGAAGAAGGATGATTTCTCACATGGGGGCAAATTTTGTGAAAACAGGCGTCGATGCAAAAGGGCCACCCTTGCAGGTGACCCTTTGATTCACAGGATAAAGCAGGATAGATTATCTTTTGGTCGAGCTACGCTTCTTTTTCTTGTGCGTCCACCAGAGGCCCTTTTTCTTGTGCTTGCGCACCTCTTTGGCAGCCTTCGTGCCAAAGGCAACGGGGTCCCTTCTGATGTCAGCACGCGTTTGGCTCACGGTGGTTCTCACGTTGGTGTCTGTGATCCTGGCTTGCTGCTCCTTGCTCAAACGAACGCGTGATTGCACGTCCTTGTCCCTGAGCGCGGTGGCTGCTGCACGTTGCACCTTTTTGTGTCGCAGGTCGTTGGCGATGCTTCGGGCAGATCTTGCTTTGGAAGCCAACGATGTCGCGGTCAGCGTCTGTGCAGACACAGTGTAGGCGGTCGCAATGGTCAGCAGGGCGAAGAAAAAATACCGAAGTTTCATAATCGTAAGTGTTAAATGTGATAACGAGGGATTCAATTCCAAAAGACGTGCCACTGCGATCAATGGCTTGCAAGTCCTTCAAATTGCTAATCCAGCGCGATTTGGGATCCTCACGGGAGATCGTTTTTTTCGGAGCTGTAGTGGAAAATGGGCATTGATCGATTTAGGAGTGTCCTGAAAATGATGCATTACCTCCCGTTCCACTCAGCGGCGAATCGGGCGAAGGGCCACTTCCTCAAAGTCGGTCTCTAGAAATTCCGGCTCCCGGATCCTGAAGTACCAAGTGCGCTTCTTTTCCTCCAGGTTGCTGTTTTTCCAGGTGAGAAACACGGTTTCGTTCTTGATCTCGTAGGTGCCTGATTGGTAGATGAGTTCACGCTCTTCATTCATCGGCTCGTCATGGTCTGGATCTTCGGTGATCCAAGCCTGGTCGATGTCGTCAAAAAAATCCTCCTCCGTGAGTCTCGGGTCGTCGCTCGTCTTGCTGATCCACACACCGTCCTTGCGAAATACATAATAAAGGAAATAAGGCTCTTCTTTCCGTTCGCCATTGATCCAGCGCACGTGCTGCTGCTCATTGGATCTGAAGACGGTATGGAGGAGGATGGTGCTAATGGACATGGCGATCAGTTGTGTTGTTGTTTTGAGCGCAACTTGGGGTTGGTCCTTCGGCCTTTCAAGCGTTTGTCGTTTCCGTCGACTTTCTGGAGCACACTCATCAGCTGGTTTTCGGTCGGCAAGATCAGCTCATAGCGAGATGCAAGGATCGTCGTCTGGTTTTCAGGGAGGCTGTAGCGAACGACAGCATCGTTTTTGTCGGTGCAGAGCAGCAGGCCGATCGTCGGATTCTCGTGTGCAACCCGTTCGACGCGGTCATAGTAGTTCACATACATCTGCAATTGGCCGAGGTCGCTGTGCTCCAGTTTTTTGGTTTTGATTTCCACGATTACGAAACAAAGCAAAATGCGGTTATATAGCACCAAGTCGACGAAAAAATCGTCGCCTTCGAGATGGATTCTTTTTTGGCGGGCGATGAATGCGAAACCATTGCCCAACTCCAACAAAAACTCCTGGAGGTGCTGAATGATCGCGTTTTCCAAATCCTTTTCATACCATTCAGACTTTGGCTCGATCCCCAGAAATTCCAGCACCATTGGGTCCTTGATGATTTCCTTGGGATCGATCGGTTGCCGATCTCCATTGGCCACCGCCAATACATTGGCTTTTTCATTGCTCAGCAAGAGCCGTTCAAAGAGTTGGCTGTTGATCTGTCGTTCCATCTCCCTAGAATTCCAGAAATTCTTGGCAGCCTCGGCGAGGTAAAACTCGCGTTTGGAGGGATTCTCGATTGCAATCAGCAACTTGTAGTGCGTCCAATTGAATTCCGTCCGCAGTGCGGACGCAATTGGAAACGTGCGGTAAAACTGGCGTGCCCGCTCAAGTTGACGGTTGGAAAAGCCCGATCCAAATTCCGGTTCCAAGGCAATCGCCAGCGTCGGAATCAACTTTTCACCATACCCCGCCCGAGATTTCCCATGCTGATCCTCCAGGACGATCTTCTCCCCGATCCTCCAATACATCAGCACACGGTGGAAATCAACCGACCGAACGGCGGCATCCCTGCTCTCAAGAATGATACCCCTCACCTGCGACACAAACCCCTCATCCAATATCATACTCGTCGAAATTGTGAATTATGGTGGCAAAAATGCAAAATAAAAATGCAAAAAGCAAAATTAAAAGGTAGAAAGATTTGCGAAATGCCAATAAAGATCGAATTCCCGACAGGGAAAGTTCCATCAAAAGGTGGACCAGAATGCAAAAAATC
>JANMIM010000720.1:0-5002 GCA_031375795.1 Bacteroidota bacterium | reverse complement strand
AACAGGGGTCTAGACATGTGGGGCGCGGTTAAGGTTAAAACCCAAATCCGTAACGCCATGCATGCGAATTGGTTACAAACTCGCCCCACATGTCTAGACCCCTGTTTTGGTGGATTTTGTGCTTGACCGCTGCCATGCCCTTGGCCGCGACCGCCCAAATACGCATCGACACCAGCTATGCGCCCAGCGAGTTGGTCGCCGACATCCTCCTCGGCAAGCGTGTGAAGGTCAGGGATGTGCGCTATGCGGGCTCCAAGCTGGCTTTGGCGGTGTTTCGGGATTCCTCCCTCACGCCCTTGATCGCAGAGGGCATCATGCTATCCACGGGCAAGGTATTCGACGCTGCGGGTCCCAATCGCCGCGCCAACACGACCTATAGCCTGGGTACGCGGGGCGACAGGTCACTGGAGGGCATCGCCAACGGCCTGACCTACGATGCGGCCTGGCTTGAATTTGACTTCGTGCCAGACATGGAAACGGTCGTGTTCAACTTCGCTTTCGGTTCGGAGGAATACACGGAATATGTGAATACGCAATTCAACGATGTGTTTGCCTTCTTCATCAGCGGCCCCGGCTACAACGGGGTCAAAAACCTCGCTGTCGTGCCCAAAAACAATGCGCCCATCACCGTCAACACCGTGAACCACCTCTACAACCGCAACAATTACGTCGACAACAATCCCTATGACCGGCTCGGGAATCTCGTGAAGGCCAAGATTCCCAACCTCTATCCCGACCTGATCCAAAACTACGAATACGACGGCTTCACCACCCTGCTCAGTGCCGAGGCCCGCGTGAAGCCCGGCCAAGTCTACCACATCAAGATCTCGATCGCCGACGTGAGCGATGGCCGCTATGACAGTGCGGTCTTCCTCGAAGGAAAATCATTCACCAGCCTGCCGCAAGATCCCGAAAAGCGTGCCGCGATCGTGGCCGATGAATACAAGGATGTCAGGCGCAAATTCAGGCCGGTGCATGTCGGCGAGGATCCCAAGATCGCCGCGACGACCACGTTCGCCAAGGTCGAGGAACCAGTGAATGCCGAAAAATCTGCGACCACAGACGATGGCCGCTGGCGATTCATGGTCAATTTTGCGTTTGACGAATCCACTTTGACAGCCGATGAAAAGGCACGCTTGGATTCGGTCTGGACATTTGTTTTGTCCAAATCCAAGGCAAAGGTGATCGTGCAAGGGCATACCGACAACGTGGGCGGCTCGGGCTACAACGATCGCCTGTCTGAGCAGCGTTGTGCGGCGGTATTGGCCTATCTCAAAGGCAAGGGATTGGCACAAAGCCGCATCGCCGTCTCGGCCTACGGTTACCGCAAGCCGGCCACCACCAACGAAACCGAAGAAGGCAGGGCCATCAACCGGAGGGTGGAAATCGGCTTTGAATGGAAAATGGAGAATTGAAAATGGAAAATTGAGAAACCTAGTTCAGCGAAGCCAATGGAAAATGGAAAATGCCCCAAAGCAACATTTTCCATTGTCAATTTTCCATCCTCAATTAATCACTGGCGATTCCAGCCTGCAAATCCAATGTGTAGATTGGCGTAGATGCCGGTCGGTGTGATCGCCGGACCGCCGCTGAGGTTGGCGCCAAAGGCCTGCCACGCTTGCTCGGTAAGTCCAAGGTTGTAGCCAAAATCCAGTCCCAGCAGAAACCCTGAACCAGCAGTTTCGTCGAAACCAGGCATCCAATCGATGCCTGCGCCCAGACTCACAAACATCCCGTTTTTTTGCATGGTGGTTCCCGTGTAGGCACCGGCAAACACCGTGTCCATGTTGGCGACGGCATCGAGCTTGTTCAAGGTGAGCGTCTGCTTGCTCCCGCCGATTCCGACCTTGGGGTAGATGAGCAAGCCCTTGCGGCCATACACGACATATCCCAGCGTGAATTTGCCCCAGCCAGATTCAAATTGCATGTCCAATTTGTCGGTGGTCGCCTCGCGGGTGAGGAAGCTGCCACCCTCGCCGCCGAGCATGATCGACCTGATCATGATCACCCCACCGCCGCCCAATGTGATGCCATTTCCCTCAAAGGCAGTACTTTTTGTATATGTATTCAGCGCTCCGAGGTCTTGCATCCCAAAACCTGGGCTGAAAAAACCAAATCCGCCAGAGACATGCTTGGGGCCTTCCTTTTCGATGGGAGTGGCCTCATTGTTGCCATCGTCGTCCTCGTCTTGGGCGTAGGCAGACGTGAAACCAAGTGCCAGCAAGATTGCTAGCATCAGAATTTTGGAGGAAAAATGATGATTCTTCAAAGCCTCGTTTTTTTGATTCAAGGTGAAGTTATCAAAAATTGCGCCAATCTGCGCCGTGTCGGCACATCAATTTTGTGAATTGGATGGATGAGGGGCCGTGGCCTTGCGATCACAGCCAGCGGTTGAGCCTCAGGGCAGGAGAGCGGGCCACCGCGAGCTCTCCCTGGGCAGTACGCTTTTTGTTCGCAAGCCATTCCGTGGACGACTTCCATGCGGGCGCGCTGTTAAATTTGGTTAAGCCATTACCACGCTGAAACCTTCCCCTATTTTCTTTGCGTATTGATTCGAGACAATACTGTTTATATCATTTTGAAAATGTCATTGATGGAGGAAAAAGAAATGAAAGACCAGAATTTCAAAAGCAGTTTTGGTGGATCGATGCGCCTGCTGGCAGTCGCAGTGCTGGGGGGCATCATCACACTGGGTGGTTACAAAGTGATTGAGAGCCAGGTCAATCCGGGTCGGAAATCTGCATTCACGGAATCGACCATGCCTACGCAATTTGCGAGCATGGGAGCACCCGTGGGCTCCATGGACTTCACGGTCGCGGCAGAGATGAGCACGCCGGCCGTGGTGCACGTCAAGAGCAATATCATGGTGCAGACGCGCAGCATGTTTGACATGGATCCCTTTGAATTCTTCCAAGGCGGCGGCGGCTTCGGGCAGCCGCGGCAGCAAAACATGCAAAGCACCGGCTCGGGCGTGATCACGACCCCAGACGGCTACATCGTCACCAACAACCATGTCGTGAACGATGCACAGTCGGTCGAGGTCGTCTTGGAGGATGGTCGCACTTATGAGGCACAGGTGGTCGGCACCGATCCCTCCACCGACTTGGCCCTGCTCAAGATCGACGAAGACAACCTGCCGACCTTGGCTTTTGGCAACAGTGATCAGCTCAAGGTAGGGGAGTGGGTGCTCGCCGTCGGCAATCCATTCAACCTCACGAGTACGGTGACCGCAGGCATCGTGAGCGCCAAGGCCCGCAACATCAACATTCTCAAGGACCGCCTCGCCATCGAGAGCTTCATCCAGACCGACGCTGCCGTGAACCCCGGCAACTCGGGCGGCGCGCTCGTGAATGCGCGCGGCGAGCTCATCGGCATCAACACGGCGATCGCATCGACCACGGGCGCTTACTCGGGTTATTCCTTTGCCGTGCCCGTCGAGATCGTGAAGAAGGTGATCGACGACCTCATGAACCATGGCGTGGTCCAGCGCGCATTTCTCGGGGCAGACATGCTCGAACTCAATGGCGAGACCGCCAAGAAACTCGGTATTGCACAGATGCACGGCGTCTATATCAATGAGGTGAATGTCGGTGGCTCGGCAGACCTCGCGGGGCTGCGCAAGGGCGACGTGATCACCGGCATCGACGGCAAGGAATTGCGCAACAGTGCCGAGCTCACCGAATACCTGGGCCGTCATCGGCCGGGCGACAAGGTAAGCCTGGAAATATTGCGCGGCGGCAAGAAAACCAATGTGCCCGTGGAATTGCGCAACCTCAAGGGCACCACAGACGTCGTCGTGCGCAACGATGGTGCGGCGCTTGAGACATTGGGCATCGAGACCGAGGAATTGAGTGCGCAGGAACTCAGCAAATACCGCTTGAAAGGTGGATTAAAAATTACCAAAATCACCGATGGCAAGATCAAACAATACACCGACGTGCGTCCGGGCTTCATCATTACTTCGATTGACAACCAGGTGGTTACCAGCGCCGATCAGCTCGCCAAGATTCTCAGCAACAAGAGCGGCGGTGTGATGATGGAAGGCATCTACCCCAATTGGCCGGGCAGGTATTATTATGCATTTGGGATGTAAAATCCCATTTGGATGAATTGGGTAATCCCCTCTGGTTCTTGAATGAGAATTAGGGGGGATTGCTGTTTTCATTATGCTTTTTTGTACGATTGGGAGAATTTACTAATTGGTCTGAAAATGAAGTCCACGTGCAATTGTTTTGGATTGGTCGAAGAAATATCGAGAACAAATAGAAAGCTCATTTCCCGTTCGCGACGATTCGTTATTAATTCACCTCTGGAGATTTCGGAAGCATCATCGACTACTTTGCATTGCAGGCATTCATGCGCAATATATTTTTTTTACGAGAAAGGATATTATGCAAGTCACGCAAAAAGTCTTAGCACATTTTGAAGAGAGGATGCAGGTTGGCGAGAAACGTTTACGCCGCATCCACCCACGCCCCACATTTCCGCAATTTTCATCCCTTTTCTTCCGATTATTCCCCTAAATTTGCCCCCCAAATACTAAGAAGAAAATGAGATTGGACATGAATATCAATCGTTGCGTTTTGGCGATCGCCGCGGGGACTCTGCTCTGGGCTGGCTGCCAAAAGACCACGCAGCAACCCAGTGGCGGCTCCACAGACAGCACCAAGGAATACCACGGGCTGATGATGGAAAACCGTGATACCACGGTTTCACCACGCGAGGACTTCTATCACTATGCAAACGGTGCCTATATCAAGCGCACCGAGATGCCCGCCGAGGAAAGCCGCTGGGGCGTGTTTTCTGAGCTGCAGGAAAAAAACATCTTCCGCCTGAAGGACATCATGGTGGAGTGTGGCAACTCTGGCGCGGCCAAGGGTAGCATCGAGCAAAAGATCGGCGACTACTACAAGACGGCCATGGACTCGACCGCCATCGACAAGGCGGGGGTCGGCGCCATCAAGGAGGAGCTGGACCAAATTGCCGCCGTCAAGACGATGGC
>JANMIM010000703.1:0-3015 GCA_031375795.1 Bacteroidota bacterium | reverse complement strand
AAATCCACCACAACAGGGGTCTAGACATGTGGGGCGCGGTTAAGGTTAAAACCCAAATCCGTAACGCCATGCATGCGAATTGGTTACAAACTCGCCTATTGTACCCACACGACGCGCGCATGCAAGGGCTCGCGCCCGGTCGTTTCGCCTTCCAGGCAATACACGCCCGCTGGCAACGATGTCATGTCGATGTTGATCACAGCACCTGAGCCCGCCACCGGCAAGCTCGTGCGACGCCCTGCAGCATCGACCAGACAAAGTGCGCGAAATGCGTAGCCCTCGCCGAGCCGCGCCTCAAAGCCCGTGCCCGTCGTCGCGATGCGCAGGCGAGCAGGTTGCTTGCCCAGGTCGATCGTGGTCTCCCCGATCACCGATGATTGCCCATTTTCATCCCAAAATTGCACGGTGTAGCGTTGCTCTCCGCTTGCAAGGCGCTCGTCCTCAAACGAAAAGAGCTCGCCAGCCATAGGTCTGCCGCCCACCATGCCGATGACATGGCCATTTGCCTTCACCTCAAAGCGGCCTTGTGGCAAGTCGCCATCGACCGACCAGTCCAGCGCCACCATGCCATCGTCCTTCAACCGAGCCTGCAGATCCAGACGGCTTGCATCCAAAATACCGCAGACCACCGAGCAGGCATTGCCGCTGAGCAGGGCAAAAACGATGTTGCGCATCAATGGCAGACTTGTGCTTTGATTGACCCAGTCCTGGTCGGTGCTTTGGATCATATCGCCCCAAGAAGCAGTCGTGGGGCAATAGACATAACCGATGTTGCTGGCGCCATACCGCATAAAGTATTCGACATTGTTGCAGCCCGAGCCCGTGCAGCCATACCAGTGGTAGGAAAGCGGTGCCACGGCATTGGGGGTCGTGGCATAGAGATTGAGGGGATTGGTAGGTACAAGGTCGCCAGAAATGGTGCTCCCCAAAGAAAACGTACCGCCCGTGAGGTTCACGATGTCCCGAAATCCAATGTTGGTGGTGTAGCTTGGCAGATATTCACCTTGTATGTACACCGATTTTCCCGTCAGCAGAAACTGCCTGATCGTGGTGACTTGTAACGCGCTCAAGGCGATCACACCCGAGGAGACGATGAGCGCATCCGTCCCTGCAAAAAACGCCGTACTATTCAAGGTGGATTGCGGTGCGATGGTGGGCGTATGGCCCATGCCTGTGACGATGCTGCTCCAGTTCAGATCCATCGCATGGCCCACATTGTAAGATTGGCTCTCGATGATCCTGATGTTGGATACGGCCACACGCTGACCTGCATTTCCAGGATGCATCGGGGCGATGCGATGGGCATCGTCGTCGATCGGATGCTCGAAAATCGGTGCACCCGGCGGAGTGCTGTTGGGGTCGGTGCGCTGCGCAAACATGCCCATGGACAGGGTGCAAAAGCATCCCAAGACGATCACATGCTTGTACTTACCAAACCAGTTCATATCAGACGAGCCTTAGACAATACCATTTACCAGCTGGAATTTATACTAAAAATTGCTGCTTTCAAACATCATCGCCATATTTTTCCAAAATGCCTTTCGCGGGCGGTCGGTTGGCATTTGGCTCGCACGGTCGACGCTTTGCAGGCCAAACCACAACCATTGGGCGCCAAGGACGGTGCGATGGGCCGTCAATTGTGGGGATTCACACGGAATGGATTCTGATTTGGGGTGAATATGATATCTTTGCAGCACAACCAAGCACTTTATTCATGATTTCCAAGATCGATCTTGCATCACATCGGCGGTTGGAGGCTGAGGGCTACCTTCAAATCGGGCAGCATGCATCCGCGCCATTGCTCATCCACAACTATTCGCAATCCGCGCAATATGAGCGCTATTGGGTGGCCGAGACACTCATGAGTCGTGGCCTGATCACCGACCTCGAGGGGCATGTCGTCGCCCGTCCCTTTGGCAAATTTTTTAACCTCGACGAGCACATCGGCCTCATGGGTGGCGTGCCCGAGGAGCCGTTTGAAGTCTATGAAAAGATGGACGGCAGCCTCGGGATCATTTACCATTGGGATGGAAAGGCCCACGTCGCCACCCGTGGATCTTTTGCCAGCGAGCAGGCCATCCGTGCCACCGCGATCTTACAAAAGAAATATGGGCATCTGGTGTTGGATCCAGCGGTGACCTATTTGGTGGAGATCATCTACCCCGAAAACCGCATCGTCGTGGACTACGACGGCTTGGAGGACCTCGTTTTGCTCGCGATGATGCATACCGAGACCGGGCAGGAGCTCGCACTTACGGACTTCGGGCTGCCACTGGTGAAGCGATACGATGGCCTCAGTGACTTGGAAGACCTCAAGGCGATCCAGGAAAACAACAAGGAGGGTTTTGTGGTACGGTTTGCAAGCGGGCTGCGGGTGAAGGTGAAGTTTGAGGAATACGTGCGCCTACACCGCATCCTCACCGGGGTGAATGCCCGTTCGGTTTGGGAGGTGCTCATGGCGGGCGACTCGCTCGAGGCCTTCCTGGAAGGTGTGCCCGATGAATTTTACAAGTGGGTCCAGGGTGTCGAGCAAGACCTACGGTCGCAGTACGCGGCCATCGAGGCCCAGTGCATCGGCGAATTCAAACCGTTTGAAAATCGCAAGGAGGCTGCTGAGTATTATTTGCAGCACTGCGCCCACCCGGCTATCATGTTTCGGATGCTTGATGGGAGGTCGTATGCTGAAATCATTTGGAAGATGATTCGGCCGGAACATCAGAAGGCGTTTGCTTTGAATGAGGAAGAGTGAGAAGTGAAAAGTTGAAAGTGAAAAGTGGAGAAGTAGCAGGTAGCAGGTAGCAGGTAGCGGGCAGCAGTTTACGGCTTGATATTTTTGTGGGCTCTGCGAACCTTTGCGGACGGCGCCTGTCCCGAGCATCGTCGAGGGGCGGTTTCATTTTCAGCTGATTGGGTTGAGCGTGTAGTGGAGAGTGGAGAGTGGTTTTGTTCTTGGTTGTTTTTTTGGAATATGTTTCTCGATCATTTGAGATCCTTCAGATATGAAAAAAGTACTTG
>JANMIM010000699.1:0-3199 GCA_031375795.1 Bacteroidota bacterium | reverse complement strand
CAAACCAAGCAAATTTGGCATTCAGGGGATTGGTATTGCCAGCCGGGTTCCAGCCTGCAATGTTGGGATAGCGACCCGGTCTTTGCAGCAATGGGTTCACTTCGCCGACGTTGATGGTAAAGGAGGTGCCACCGTCGATGGAGACGTCATAGCGAATGTTGCCGCTGCTGCCACCAAAGATATTGACGTCGCTGCGGTGGATGAAGGCTATGAGGTCGAGGCTGTCGATCGCCACCACCTGGTTTTGAGATGACCTGAGGATTGTAAACGCATTGGTCGCGCTGCCGAGTAGCACGGGCGAGACTGCTGTGACCTTGCCAGTGCTGGTCACGCCACCTGGCAGGCTGGCCGACGCCGCGCCAGTGGGCACGGTGGTGATGGGTTCCATCACGGGTTTGATCTGCCGCGCCCGAGCTTGCAACTGCTGCGGCGATGCGATGTATTTGCCCTGGGGGATCTGGGCGGTGAGCAATGCGGGAACGAAGCAAGCAATGACAAGAAATAGTAGTGAATTTTTCTTCATAAGTAGATGAATAAGGAGTTGATGAATACCGCTACAATAGACGGATAATTTCCGAGAATTGCCATCCAATTTACAGGAATAGATTACATAAGATTGCAATGGTTTTGCACAAAATTGTCTGTGCTTTAGTAATTTATCGACTCTCTGGATCATAATCAAGCGTTTGATTGTGAATAAATTGTGTCGGGCTTGCGATTGAGATCGTAAGTGCATTTGGATTACGCGAGTCTGTCCATGGCGATTGGCTGCAATGGCTTCGCGATGCTGCCTGTGGAAAGCCATCGGGCAGCGGGATTCGGCACGGGTACCTGTGGCACTTGAATGGACCGCGGCTTGAGCCATGTGGGTCAAGCGATTGATTGCGAGTGGATTGGCGCCAAATCCCTCGCCCGTCAAACTGGGGCTTGAGACCAGGGAGAATAGGGGGGAGATCGCGAGAGGGATCGTCGGGAGCTCCGTCGACCAGAGAGCCCGACCCCGCCCTGCGACGGCGGGAAATGCGGGGGCTCGCCCAAGATCGAAACAAAACGGCCTTGGTTTGGTATTGCTTGAGGAGCGATTTGCCGGTAGGAGGTCGCTGTTTGTTACCTTTGGGCTTGATTTGCAAGGCATGAATCAGAAACACAAGATCATCGTGGCGGTCACGGGTGCCAGCGGGAGCATCTACGCGCAGCGCACGCTGCACCACCTGGCGCGTCGCACGCTGCACCACCTGGCGCGTCGCGACGATGTGGAGGTCGGCGTGGTGCTGAGCCGCAACGCGCTGACTGTCTGGGAACAGGAACTCGGTGTGAAGCCTGAAATTCCGTTCAAGGTCTATGAACGGGGCGATTTTTTTGCGCCATTTGCCTCGGGTAGCGCGCGCTACATGCAGATGCTCATCGTGCCCTGCAGCATGGGAACGCTGGGACGCATCGCCCAGGGCATTTCTGATGACCTGATCACCCGCGCTGCCGATGTGATCCTGAAGGAGCGCAGACGGCTCATCTGCATGGTGCGCGACACGCCGCTGAGCCTCATCCACTTGGAAAATATGACCAGGGTGACCCAGGCGGGTGGCATCATCTTGCCGGCGGCGCCGTCGTTTTATTCGCGGCCACAGACGTTTGAGGAGCTGGCAGACACGGTCGTGATGCGGGCGCTGGACCTGATGGGCTTGGAGGTGAGTGGGTATCGGTGGGGGGAGTGAGAAGTGGGAGATTGAAAAGTGAAAAGTGAAAAGTGGAAAGTGAAAAGTGGAAAGTTGTGCCGTCCTGAAATAGGTTGACTTTTGAGGCTGGATTGAGTTTCATTTTTGATCGTGGGGGTTGTGGGGAAATAGGTCGGTCGCTGGTCGAATGCGGTGCTGGTTGTAGCCTTTGCTTGTGATAGACAATGAATCAATCATTTTTTGAATTTGAAATTGATCCAAGCGGGTGGCTTCGTGGCGCATTGGGATTTGGGGAAACTTAGCTTGTGTTGGGGCATATTTTTCGTGATCTGGGGGTAGGGGAGTTGGAAGTTGTATCATCTGAAGGAGAATGCTGGTGCGTGCCGCGCTTTTTGGGCTTGTGAACGTCTTCCATTTCCATTACCTTTAGGTGGCGCCGACAGTTCGGTCGCTCGTTAACTACCATAAGAAGAAGGATATGCGCAAAAATGGGTTCCTGCTTTTCTTGCTGCTTGTGCTCTTGGGGGCTTCCTGCAAATGGAAGGTCAAGGATGGGATGAATTGGGACCAAAACCTGGTGGCTCCGATCTTGAAATCCAGGATCGGCCTCGAGGATGCGATCCAGGATACCAACTTTGTGCATGTGAACGCCGACCAATCGCTCACGGTGGTGTTTCGTGACACGCTGGTCCAGCTCAAGTTGGAGGATTATCTGGTGGTGCCCGACACTTCCTATGCCGCCAAGATCACGCTTACGACGATCACACTGGCCACCGACACGCTCACGCAAGACATCACCCTCGGGCAGATGCTCGACCAGCTCTGCCAGCAGGGTCAGGCCCTGGCCTGCACCTTGCTGAGCTATGCACAAAACCAAACTCCGCTGCCAATTGGTTCGCCGCCGATCCCTAACATCGTGGGGGGTGACGTGCCGATCAACGCCTCGCAATTTTTTGACGAGGCCGACCTGCTCACAGGGTGGATGGACGTGATTGTCGAGAACCACCTGCAAATGGACATCACCAGTCTCACTTTTTACCTGCGCAATGCCGGCGTGCTCACCAACATCCTGGTTCACGATACCCTGCCGACGATTGCCGTCGGGGCCACCGTGACATCGACAACCGACCTTGCGGGCAAGACCGTCGAGAGCAGCATGGTCGCCAAGATGGAGGACATTGACATCGGCGGCACGCCCGGCGGCACCGTGCTGGATCCCAATTCCTACATCCGCCTACAGATCATCGTGCGTGGCCTCACGGCCTCGCGGGCGACGGCCGTCTTCCCGGCGCAGACGGTCATCGACGACCGCAGCAAGATCAAATACACGTTTGACAACGGGGTGGAGATCACCAAGATCAAGTCCAAGACAGGCCACGTCGTCCTCGATGCCATCTCGACGATCAAGGACACGATCGAGTTTTATTATTCATTGCCCACGGCCATCAAAAATGGACAACCTGTGACGATCTATGGTAGATTGGTGCCCCAGCCGGGCGGCCCATCGACGACCCATGTGGACCAGG
>JANMIM010000670.1:0-1214 GCA_031375795.1 Bacteroidota bacterium | reverse complement strand
TGGTTTCCACCTTGTAGTAGATGACGAGGGTGTTGCTGGAGATCTCAGAGAAGATCTGGGCTTTGAAGGCATCAAAGCCCTTGGATTTGGAACCCTTGAGCTTCTTGAACTTGTTTTCCATCACAGCCTCCACATTTTTCTGCTGGCCTTCGAGCTCTACGACGAGACATTTGCCATCGGTGCCGAGGGGGGATTTCTCAGTGGCCTCAGAGGCCTTTTGTGCCCAGGTTGCCGATGTCAACAGCAAAAAGAGGGCGGCAAGAATTGTAATTTTTTTCATTGAAGTGTTTTTCGGTATCATTTACAAATATCATTCCATCTCTTGGGTGAGACGTTCAAAATTATACGAATTCCTTGAAAATGGCAATGAATGCGTTGAAATGCGTGAAGAATGCAAATTCGCCCGCAAGAAATGCAATCCGGCTCAGAGCGTGCTCGCGACGAGCAGGTTGATGTCCATGAACTCCAGGCCAAAGATCACGGCCAGTGAGCGCTTGGTGAGGTGCTTGCGGTAGAGGTACACGCCATGCTTCACGCCCTCGTTGGTCTTCATGAGCTGCTCCATGCCGCCCATTTCGCCAGCCTTGATGAGCAGTGGCCCGAGGATGTTGCTCACCGCCACCGAGGCGGTTGCCGGCACCCGCGCCGCGATGTTGGGGACGCAATAGTGCACGACATCGTGCTCTATGAAGGTCGGGCGCTCGTGGCTCGTGAGACGGCTCGTCTCCACGCAGCCGCCCTGGTCGATGGCCACGTCCACGATCACCGAGCCCTCGCGCATGTTGGCGACCATGTCCTCGGTCACCACGATGGGCGCGCGGTGGCCCGGCTTGAAGGCCGCGCCGATCACCACGTCGCTGCTCAGTACAAAATCCTCGATGTAATTGTGGAGGCTGATCGCCGTGTGGATCTTTTGGCCGAGGGCCTGCTCGAGGTTGCGCAATTGGTGCACCTCCTCGTCGATCACCTTCACGGTCGCGCCCATGCCCAGGGCAGTGCGCACCGCGCCCAGGCCCACCGTGCCCGCGCCGATGATCGTGACCACCGCAGGCGGCACGCCCGTGATGCCGCCGAGCAGCAGGCCCTTGCCACCCATGTGGGTGCTCAGCAGCTCGCTGGCAATGTGGATCGAGGTGACTCCGGCGATCTCGCTCATGCTCTGCACGAGCGGCAAGTTGCCATCGCTCGCCTGCAAGAACTCAAACCCGATGGCC
>JANMIM010000216.1:0-2613 GCA_031375795.1 Bacteroidota bacterium | reverse complement strand
CATCGAAGCCTACGGCCCACACGACGAGTCCTCTTGGGACAGCCCGCCTGCGGGTGCCTACGGGATCACGAGCGCGGTCGAGATTCACCACTACAACACCGTCGTGATCGGCCGTGACTGCCATACCGAGAGCCACAGCGTCGTTTGCGGCACGACCGACAATGGCAACGGCACCTTCAGCGACCGGTATTGCAACGAGAGCCAGGAGGTCTGCGTGGACCGCACCCGCGAGGACCCCGTCTATGCCACCAAATATTATTACACGATCGACCGCTGGGGATTCGACCACACCGAGAAGGCCACCGCATTGGACCACAACCCCGTTTGGCCCACATATCCCGGCACCACCGACAACCCCAGCAAGTACCGCGAAGGCAAAAAGACCGAGACCTACACGGTGAAAGCGATGCGCAAGTCGGGTGAGGAAAACAAATCCGACATCCCGGAGGCGCGGTGGCGTGGCCTCAAGCCCGGTCAGCAGCTCATCGGCTACCGCAATATGATCTTTGGGTTTTGGATGGGCTTGAAGGACGGCTGATTTTTGGGCGCCCTTTGCGCAAGCCTTGCTCCAACGCACGATCAATCCCATTCAATTCCAGCGGTCGATGCTGGGATGAGGCTTGCTTGGCGATGCAATCCAATTTCCGTTTCCCTGAATCTCTTCGACGATCGGTAAGTCAAAATCTGGCTACGATCTTGTCGAATCTTTCATCTTTTGTGGGCATGCGAACAGGCCCCTTGTTAGGCCAAATCGGCGCTTGATTGCCATTTATGTTGATAATCAGAAGGGGCTGGTATATTTTCCTTCCTCGAAATTTGCTTTAATGCCGTTTGATTCTTACATTGGTATTTCATTCTATTTATCAACCCTACTCATTTCTGTCATGAAAAAATTCAGCTTTTTGTTCTTGTTGGCGATGATCGGCTTTGGCGTCTCCGCCTTCGCCCAATCCGGCAACCAAAATTCACTTGAAAACCGTGCCGTCGCCGCCGCCCGCAGCTGTGCGCAAGCCTACACAGGTCCGCACACACGCGTCTACTCCGAATTGGCTGGGCAAGGCCGCTGCCTCGACGGCGGAACGGTCAACATCTACGCCGTCAAAGTAGGCTACACCGCCCCCGCCAACGTGCTGCCCTATGTGCTGCTCCCGGCTCCCGTGACGGTCGGCTACGTCGTGTTTGATTGCGACAACACGATCACGAGCGTCACCTGCGAATAAGCGAGGTTCCCAAGGGAAAATTGGCTCAATCGGCTCCGGCTGTTTGGGCCAATTTTTTTTGCCAGAGTCCCGAATGCCTGCCGTTGGTGGGCTTGCCATGCAATTGGCTCGAAGCCTGCGGGAATTAGCTGCACTGATCTAAAGATTGAGTCAGCTTTGCTTGGGGACCACGTGGTTGTGAAATTGATGCCTATTTGTGGTGTGGGTTCGTTGTCTGATGGCCCCATTTTCATCGGATGGCTTGTTTTTGATCGCGCTGTCTCAATGATAGGGTGATAAGCGGCAGCGTCCGACACCGGTAGGTGAGGGCAGGGACAGAATAGGGCATGCCGGGGCAACAGGCGGTCGCTCAATTCCCCGCAGGTTGTCACCAAATCAATGTGAACAAAATCACGGATGATGTAAGGCCCAACTTTGCATTTTGCCACGAAATTCCTTCTAGAATGGCGAAAGCATTTGGCAATACATGGTGGGGCAAGAGTTGGCTCAACGCCTTGAGCAAGATCGACTTTGACAACCGCTTGCCACGCGGGCGGCGGTATGCAAACAATGGTTCGGTAAAGGCGATCGACATCAAGAAAAATCAGATTACGGCAAAAGTCAAGGGGACGCGGCCGAGTCCCTACAATGTCAAGATCACCGTGCCGATGTTTACCGCAGAGGACAAGAAGACGCTGCGGGCCGAGATCGAGGCGCATGCGCAGGTGCATGCCTCGCTGCTGAACAAGGAGCTCTCTCCCGACATCGAGAAGATTGCGGGCAAACACAAGATCAAGCTCTTCCCGGGCCAATGGAGCGATTTTGAGATGTCTTGCAGCTGCCCCGACTGGGCGGTGCCTTGCAAACACCTTGCGGCGGTGATCTACATGGTCGGCGATGCGATCGACCGCAATCCATGGCTGCTGTTTCAAATGAAAGGGCTGGACTTGGAAAAGGAATTCGCGAGCGTACACCCCGAAATGGGCATGGCAAGCATTGCCACCCCAAGCCAATTTCTTGCGCCCAAAGTCGCCAAGCCGGGTGCCGCCACCGCGCCTGTCGAATTGGAGACGTTGCGTGACCTGGATTTTTCCAAAATACCCTACCTCAAGGAATCTGTCTACAAGCTGCTGAGTCCGACACCGCTGTTTTGGAAGCAAGATTTCCGCGAGGAAATGGATGAGCGTCTGTCGACGATGGTGACCAACCACGGGGCGTGGCAAAATGCATGGCAGCAGGGTGGTGCGAAGGACATGCTTCCCGAATTGCGCAAGGGAAACGCCTTGCAGCTCCTGATGGACGATGATTTGACTGCCACCGAGGTGCAATTGCGGGGGCCGCGCAGCAAAAAAACGAGCACAAAGCCCATGCGCGAACTCTTCTTGGGGCTTGCTGGGATCACACGCGATGAATT
>JANMIM010000619.1:0-9638 GCA_031375795.1 Bacteroidota bacterium | reverse complement strand
CGCTGCGAGCTTGAAGTCGAGGTCGATATTCGCCTTGTCGGCAGAGATCAGTGCGTCGATGACCGCATTGATGTTGCCTTTGGCGAGGTAGTGCGTCTCGATCTCCTCGATCGTGATCTGGATCCCAGCCTTGGTGGCCTTGATCAAATTGTTCACGACCAATGACGGCGGGATTTTCCGCAGGCGCATCCCGATCAATTGCCCGATACTCACCTTCACACCCGAAAACAAGGCTGTGATCCAAAGTCCGACCGGTACAAAAAACAAGAAAAGGAAAATGAAGAAAATGGAGCCTACGATGATCGCAATCGGGATCAAAGGCAGGTCATTGGGGGATAATGTCACCATGATAATTCCATCGAGGGTTATAGTAGCAAAGGTATCACTTTTCAGATGGTATCAAAGAAATACGCGGGCCCAAAATATCAAGGAAATCACTATTTTTGGTCTTCAAAGCATTATCTGCATCCGATGTCACTCGCAAGGCTCGACAATGAGGTATTTTTCAAGAAGGCGTTCACCGATCCCATCGTGTTCAGGGCCTTCGTGAAGGACATTGTTGGGATCGAGGTCAATCCGGAAGTGATCGAAACCGAAAAGGGCTACCATCCACGTTTGGGAAGCATCGATTTTCGCTACGATATCTTTGCAGAGGATGTGGCTCAGCGGGTGATCGTGGAGATCCAGAAAGTGGAGTACGACCATAACTTCGACCGATTCCTCCATTACCACCTCCAAGGCATCACAGAGCAACAACGCAGCTCCGAGGATTATTCGGTTTCCAGGACGGTCTACACCATCGTCGTGATGACGGCTCCCTACAAGACCAAGGCTAAGACCGGCGAGGTCTACCGGGACGAGGTGCTCATCTCGTCCATCAACCCCAAAAACTTGCAGGGAATCGAAAGGCGCTACTACGACCATGAACTCATTTTCCTGAATCCCAATTACAAAGGCGCCGACACCCCTGCCAACTACCGCGATTGGCTCGACTTGATCTATGAAAGCATCCACCACCCCGATGCCCCTGCGATCAACCATCAGAATCTGGGCATAAGACGCGCAAGTGAACTGATCCAATGGGAAAACATCAGCCCGCAGGAATGGGAGGCCTCCAAGATCGAGGCAGGAAAGCGGGTGGTGCTGAGTCAGACATTGGACGAAGGAAAACATGAAAAGGCCGTGGAAGTCGCCCAAAAACTCCTCGCCAAAGGCATGCCCATTCCCGAAATCTCAGAGATCACAGGATTATCAGAATCCGCGATCCTTGATTTACGGTGAACGGCCGCCAATGCAATGGCAATAGGACGAGACAGCGAACCAAAAAAAGTCAAACGCTGCCGACTGTCCAAACAAGTACCCGGAATTCCAACCCTGATCGTCCCGATCATCGTTGATCTTTCTTCTTTCATCCTGATCGTTCCGATCATCCTTCATTTCCGAACCCCAAACCCAAAACTCAAAAACCTTGTTTCACTCCCCCCCACCCCCTACATTTGCAGAAAATCTGAATTCAAGACCCATGAAATTTTTCATCGATACTGCAGACCTCAAGGAAATCCACGATGCCAATGACTTGGGTGTATTGGATGGCGTGACCACCAATCCCTCGCTGATGGCCAAGATCGGCGTGACCGATTTCAGGGCACACTATGCAGCCATCTGCGAGATTGTGCAGGGCGATGTGAGCGCCGAGGTGCTGAGCACGGACTTTGCAGGGATGATGAAGGAAGCATTGGAATTGGCGACGATCCATCCCAACATCACCGTCAAGGTGCCCATGATCAGAGACGGCGTCAAGGCCATCAAGGAGCTGACACAGCGCGGCATCAAGACCAATTGCACGCTCATCTTCTCTCCGGTGCAGGCACTCGTCGCAGCCAAGGCCGGTGCGACCTATGTATCCCCTTTCCTCGGTCGCCTGGATGACATCGGCCACGATGGCATGGAGCTCATTCGCTCCATCCGCATGATTTTTGACAACTATGGCTACATGACGCAAATCCTCGCTGCAAGCATCAGGCACACGCTACACGTCGTGCAATGCGCAGAGGCGGGTGCGGATGTCGCCACCATGCCCCTCTCGGTCATCGATCAGATGATCAAGCATCCGCTCACAGACTTGGGCCTCGCCAAGTTTCTTGCAGATCACAAAAAGAATTTGGAAAATACTGGCAAATAGGCATTTGCGCTATTGGATCAAAAGCATGGATGAGCCTTCCCACCGAAGGCTCATTTTGTTGGTGGGGAGCTGTCAGGCTTTTCCGGCTCGCTGCGGATGTTGATGCCCGTCACCGCTTCCCAATCGTCGCGGATCGCGACGAGCTTATCTTCGGCCAGTTTGAGTCGGGCTTTTTGGGCATCTAGTTTTTCCTGTGCCGCCGTAATCTCGGCCAGCGAAAAACGCTTCTCGGCTTTCGCCAACTCCAACTGGTTTTCCGCATCCTCCAGTTGCTCCCTGATGTCCTTGATGCGATTGTGGGCCTTGTCGATCTCGGTGGCATGCAGGTAGGACTTGCCGTCGGCGACCTTGTCTACCCCAAACGTATCCACGACATCGCTGGGGGCAGCCATCGCTGCAGCGCGCAAGCTGTCACGGCTGGCATTCATCAACAATCCGCCCCTAATCGCCGCCTTTCCTGCCGCCTCTTGTGCCTGCAGTGAATCGGGCACCGATTGCAAGGAGTCAGACGTGGCTGGCACTCCCTCCTTGATCTTGCTTTTTTGCCCAAAAGCCATGCCGGCCAAACCAAGCACCAACAGCGATATGATTCCGAGTCGTCTCATCCTTGCTTCAAAGTAACGGAAACCAGACTGTAATTTCAATTCCCCAGCAACTTCCCGTCACTCGCTACCTGTAATCCGTTTCTGAGGAATTGTCCGCTGGTACACGCCATTTGTTGATTTCGGCCATGAAAATCCCTACTTTCGGGCCGTATAATTCCAGAGAAAATGAGAAAAATAATCCTGATCGTCGCCTTTGTAGCCTTGGCAGTTGGTACAATGATGGCCCAGCCCGGGCAATTGAGCATGCAGTCGTTCTCCACGGGCTTCTCGGAGCCGATTTTCGTCACCAATGCCGGGGATGAACGCATTTTTGTCGTAGAGAAGGCAGGCAAGATCTACATCGTGAACCAACAAGGGCAGCGAATCACGGCGCCTTTTCTCAACATCGACCCCCGCGTGAACTCGGTTGCCAGCGAGCGTGGCTTGTTGGGGCTGGCATTTCACCCAGATTACATCCACAATGGCTACTTCTTCGTGAACTATACCAACTCCGGTGGCAGCACGGTGATTTCCCGCTTCTCGGTGACCAGCGATCCCAATGTAGCCGACCCCAACAGCGAGCAAATCCTGCTCACGATCACCCAGCCCTTTTCCAACCACAACGGCGGCTGCATCAATTTTGGTCCGGACGGCTACCTCTACATCGGCATGGGAGATGGCGGCAGCGGAGGCGACCCCGGCAACCGCGCCCAAAACGGTTTGGAATTGCTGGGCAAGATCCTGCGCATCGATGTGGACAATGGCCTCCCGTACACCATTCCCGCGACCAATCCCTATGTCGGTTCGTCGTCGATCAGGAATGAAATCTGGGCTTTTGGCATGCGCAATCCATGGCGGTGGAGCTTTGACAAGGTGACGGGCGACATGTGGATCGGCGATGTGGGTCAGGATGCGCAAGAGGAAATCGATTTTTGGCCTGCAACAGCCACCACCTTCCCCAATTTTGGCTGGCGGTGCTACGAGGCAAGCCTGCCCTACAATACCGGTGGTTGCCAGCAACAGAGCTTCTATGACGGGCCGGTGTATTTCTACAACCAGACCCAAGGCAGCTGCTCGGTCACTGGCGGATACATGTACCGCGGTGCCCGCTTCCAATCCATGTGGGACACCTATTTCCACACCGACTATTGTAGCGGTTACCTCTGGTCCACACGCCCCGACGGTCTTGGCGGCTGGACGACCACCCGCAGCACCTCCCCCCTGTCTTCCAACAATCTGGTGAGCTTCGGTGAAGACCATTTCGGCGAAATCTACCTCGCGGGCATCTCCACCGGTATCATCTACCACCTCGTCGACACGACCTGTACACCCAATGCCTACATTCCTGGAGGGGACTCGATCACCGTCTGCCAGCCGGGCGGGATACTCACGGCATTTGGCGGGCCTACACTCGACTACCAATGGCAGTTGGGTGGCGTGGACGTCGCTGGCGCCACGGCTGCCAGCATCAACCCAGCCGCACCCGGCGATTACCGCGTGATCGTGAGCAACGGCAGTTGCGTGGACACCTCCAACACTGTCAACGTCGCATTCGCCACCGCACCAACAGTGACTTTGAGCTTACCTGCAACGTCCTATTGCGACGACGATGCCCCTGCAGGCATCATCGTTTCACCGAGCGGCGGCACGGTTTACGGGCCGGGCATGTCGGGCATCTTCTTTGACCCGAGTTCCGCTGGCGTGGGCCTGCACGAGCTGGTCTACGTCTATTCCGATCCACAATCGGGATGCACGGGCACCGATACCTTTTTGGTACAGGTCTCGGTTTGCGTCGGGATGCAGGATCCCGCGGTCCAAGGCCTGCAAATGGCACCCAACCCTAGCGCAGGCATCTTCAAGCTCCATTTCCAGCTCAACCAAGCCGCCGAATATGGATTGGAAGTGCTGGACCTACAAGGAAGAAGGTTGAGCGGCTTGCACTTTGAGGCAGCGGCCGGCCAGGTGAATCGGATGCTGGATTACAGCAACCTGCCCGCTGGAATCTACTTCATGCGGCTCACCGTGAATGCAGAAGTTTCCGTCGTCAAGTTCGCCGTCCAGCGATAACGAGGGTAAACAGAATACGAAGCGTCGTTTTGGCGGATCGTTTTGTTTATCTAATTTTGTCCGCATCTTAAAGTTTTTTGCAATGAATCAGTTGAATCGAAAAGTTTTCGTCGCCGCGTTGTTGTTTTGTCTCATGGCGGTGACGGGTTGCAAATCCCTGGATGAGAAGAAAAACATCATCGGCATTTGGCAATTGTACTCGATCAATGCCAACGGGATGGAGATTGGAGACGGCAAAGGCTACATCAAGTTTCTGGAGGATGGTTACAACGAAACCCGAACGGGGCCCGGATTGTATGAAATGGGCACCTGGGAGCTGATTCCCGGCAAGGAGATTGTCTTGTCTGATGAGACTTCTGGCGCGCACTACCAATACAAGATGAGCGAGGACTCCTTGCTCATGACCATGAATATCCCTGGGCACGTCACCACTTTCCGCATGTACAAGGTGGACAAATACCCCGTGTATCCACCTGACGAGGGTGTGTCGATGGACTATTTCAAATGACGATGCACACGCCGGGTCGAGCCAAGTCCCTGCGATACTTGCTTTTTATGATTGCGGCTGCCATTCTTGCTGGCTGCTCACAGGCAAATGACCACTCGGAGGCATCTGCTCGGAGGATCGGCTATTCGTTGTGGCTGAATACCCCGCCAGAAAATACCGCTGCTGTGCCGCCATTCGACACGATCAATCATGCCGTGGCGCGCCTTTTTGCGCGCATGCAAAAGAACACTGTGGTTCATGCCGCTTGGAGCGAATGGCCCACAGACACCCTGCAAGCTCAGATGTGCAGCCAATTGGTCTTGCATCCCGGGGCCCGGATGTATGTCGTAGGTGATTCAGACCGGTTTAGACCACATGGCATCGAGGCATTGGACGATGGACGACGAATGCGCGCGTATGCCGAGTCCAATCCCGGGCAATTGTTGCTGCAAAACGACGATGATCCCGGAGCGGGCGTATTGCGCCCCCACGCGCGGTTGGGACGCATGCGCAACAATTTCATGCTTTTTGAGCATCTCGCCCCGAGTGGCGTCGACGATGGGGACTTTGGCATCTTGTTTTGCGTCGGTGCATTTGAGGTGCTGCCGCCTCCGTTTCCCGCAGTGCATGAAGCGATTTGGATCCATGGGGACAGCAGCCTGTTTGAGCGATTTCTGGGTTATTGGCACACGATTGTCGATGGCCAGTCTGAGTTGCTGTCGGCCCAGAGCCACACCTACAGCAACCTGCACGATCACTTGGCTTGGTTTTTCCCAGACTTGCACGCCGAGGATGCGGCAAACGCCATCTTGCAACCGCTGGAAACGGGATTGGAGGAAACGCACCAGCCAGCCAAGTTGCGCTTGGCCCTGTCAGGGATCGATGCCTGCCACCTGGACTTCGCCCGCGCCCTGAAAGCCATGCAACAGCGCTTCCAACTGGATGTGAAGGTGGTTTTGGCGCCGCACGACGATACTGACCAGCGGGTGGTCGAGGTATTTTCAGACCTGCCAGCGGGTAGCCTGCGCTTCTTTCCCGAAATGGACAGCGCCAACATTTGGAGGATGAATTCCAATTTCCTCCTCATCGACGGCCCCTATCCCATGACCGAGACCGCCCCTGCGGACGCGATTCGCCTGAGTTTTTTCTTTGGGGACAAGTTGAATATCAGCGGCCTGCGACACAACAGCGGCACATGGCTCCGTATCAAGGACCAGTCGATCTTTGAGGATACCGAGTCGCATTTTGATGCAATCTGGGAAATGTGCGTCGACACGGTGCAAGTGCCCATGTTGCTCGAGCATGGGAAAGTGGATTGTCGCTAGGAGTTCTCCACTTTGAGAGGCATCGCCCGGATCGCTTTCAGGATCGACCCGATTTGACTCATTCCCCTCCAAAAACCGCCCGAAACACATCCTCCAGCCTGGAAAATCCTCTGATCTTCAAGCCTTTGAATTTTCCTTCCAGTCCTTTGAGCTGACTCTCGGCGATCAAGATCTGCTCAAAGCCGAGCTTTTCAGCCTCGGCGATGCGCTGCTCGATGCGAGAGACCGCGCGTATCTCGCCGGTGAGTCCGATTTCTGCGGCAAAAACCACTTTGCGATCGAGCGCCATGTCGAGCATTGAGGAGACGACCGCGCAGACCAGCCCCAGGTCCAAGGCAGGGTCGTCGACCTTCAATCCGCCGGCGATGTTGATGAACACGTCCTTTTGGCCCATCTTGAAGGCGCAGCGTTTCTCGAGCACCGCCAGCAACATGCTCAAGCGCCGCAGGTCAAAGCCCGTCGCGCTGCGCTGCGGTGTGCCGTAGGCCAGCGGCGTCACCAAGGCCTGCGTCTCGATGAGCAGCGGACGCAATCCTTCCAAGGTCGCTGCGATCGCCACGCCACTCAGGCTCGGGTCGCCCGAGCTCAGGAAAATCTCGCTCGGATTGGTCACTTCACGCAACCCCGCCTCGTTCATTTCATAAATGCCGAGTTCTAGGGTCGAACCAAAGCGGTTTTTGTTGGTGCGCACGATGCGGTAGCTGTTGTGCCGCTCGCCCTCAAAGCTCAGCACGACATCGACCATGTGTTCGAGCACCTTGGGGCCGGCGAGCGCGCCGTCTTTGGTGATGTGGCCCACCAAGAAGACCGGCGTCTGCGTTTCCTTGGCCAGGCGCATGAGCCTGTGGGCGCATTCGCGCACCTGTGAGACCGAGCCCGGCGCATTCTCCATGGTCGCGGAGTAGACGGTCTGAATCGAGTCGATGATCAGGATGTCGGGCTTGTGGTCCTTGTGAAATTGTAAAATGCGCTCCAAGTGCGTCTCGGCGGCGAGGAGCAAATTGGTATTTTGGTGCGGAATGCGGGAGGCGCGCATTTTGATCTGCTTTTCGGATTCCTCGCCAGAGACATACAGCACCTTTTTGCCTTGGAGCTGCAAGGCAAGTTGCAGCAGCAGGGTCGACTTGCCGATTCCTGGCTCTCCGCCGAGCAAAATCACCGATCCCTCGACGATACCGCCGCCCAAGACGCGGTTCATCTCCTTGTCAGGCGTCGACAGACGTTCCTCACGAATGTCGTCGATCTCGTCCAATCGCCGCGGCTGACCGCCGGTATGGCTCGCCGCAAATGCTTCGACAGCCTTGGCCTGCGCGCTTGCGTCGATCACATCCTCGATCAAGGTGTTCCATTCGCCACAATTGTTGCACTTGCCTTGCATCTTGGGATGCTCGAAGCCGCAGGAGGTGCAGAGGTAGATGGTTTTTAGTTTTGCCATTGGGGGGAGGGATTAGAGATTAGGGTTTGGTTGGGTTCAGGCAGTAGGTAGCAGGTAGCAGATGATTGAGTGCATTTCCGAGTTGTTTTTCGAGATTGAATTTCACTTTTCACTTGCCACTTTTCACTTTTCACTTTTCACTTTTCACTTGTCCACTTTTCACTTCCCTCAGCTTCTTGCCAAAAACTTCTGTATCTCAGGATCTTGGCTGGTGGACAATTGCTCGGGTGTGCCGTGGAAGTGCAATGTGCGGTCGTGGATGAATGCCACTTGGGTGGCGATGGTCTTGACGGTGTACATGTCGTGGGTGATGATGATGCTCGTGCGGCCCTGCTCGGTGGCGAGTGTCTGCATCAGCTCGTCGATGCGGCCGGAATTGACGGGGTCGAGGCCGGTGGTGGGCTCGTCGTAGAAGATGTAGCGTGGCTTGTTCACGATCGCGCGGGCGATGCCCACCCGTTTCTGCATGCCTCCTGAAAGCGCTGCTGGGAATTTTTGCATGATCTCGCCGGCATTCAACCCGACCATGCCCAATGATTCGGCCACCCTTTCCCGAATTGCGGCCGCCTTCAACTCCCGCTCCTCGATCATGCGGATGCCGACATTCTCATAGACCGAGAGCGAATCAAACAAAGCCGCGCCCTGAAACACGACTCCAAAATCAAGCAACAACTTGTTCCAATCCTTTGCCCCGAAGTGGGTGATGTCCCGGCCATCGATCAAGATCTGCCCACTGTCCACTGGCAGCAAGCCCGTGATGAGCTTGAGCAAAACCGACTTGCCGCATCCGCTCTGCCCGATGATGCATAGGCGCTCCCCGTCTTGAATCTTGAAGGATATATCCTTCAAAACCACTTGATTGCCAAAGCTTTTGCTCACTGACTTTAATTCAATCATCGAGCTGGGGTTTTTGGCAAATGAAGGGGAAATTTCTCCGTCTCTGGCAATCGGTTCTGGCCCAAAATCATCAATGCGGCAGATTTTCCGAGCAATGGGCCTAGTAGGATGCCGTGGCGGTAAAGACCATTGAGGTGAAACAGGTTCGTACCCGGCTGCTGACCTAGGATCGGAAGCCTGTCGAGGGTGCTGGGGCGCAATCCCGACCAGATTTCGCGCACCTTCATTTCAAAAATCGAGGGGATCGCGGCATGGCATTTCCGCAAAATGTTGAGGAGACCGCCAGCGGTATTGACCATTTCCAGACCCTGCTCCTCGCTCGTCGAACCACAGAGGATGCGGTCCATCTTGGGCACCACGTAGGCATTTCCCAAGACCTTGCTCACGATGCGCACCTGCGTGCTGGGAAAGTCCTCCTCTGGAGCCTCCAAGCAAACCATCTCGCCCCGCACCGGGTAGATCTTGTAGGGCAATTGGGCGGCGATCTCGGTCGAGGGGACGCCTAGCGCAAGCATTGCCCTGTCGAACCGTTCGAATTGGCCATTGATTTGGAGGGAAACGCTGCCATCGGCATGACTTTCCCAGGTCTGAAGCGTGGACTGTGGCCGTATCTGCACTCCGCTGCCGCGCAAGGCTGCGACGAGCCGCCCCACGAGCAACC
>JANMIM010000614.1:0-7547 GCA_031375795.1 Bacteroidota bacterium | reverse complement strand
GCAGCCTGTAATCAGGAGTAGAAGGATAGGTAGGAACCGTGTGATAATTATCCTAAAGCCAGAGGGTTTCGATTTCATTGGGGCCTATTTACTCTTTTTACCAATCCGGATTTCAACTTTTCGATCATCTTGACCTCAATGGACATGGGAAGACCCTTGCCGCATGGGAATTTCTGGCGCTTCACGGGCAGGAGTTGGGTGGGGATGCCTTCTCGCTCGCAATCCTTGCCGCATGGAAAGCAGCCTTCAATCATGCCAACCGGTCTTTGCCGTGCCTGATTGCCAACAGGCATTGTCCATGTTCCTTCGTCTTTCCACGACAAGCTGCATGCTCCTGAATCAGGGGTAAAGTGAATCGAGTTGTTTTGCAGCTGCATAGGCGAATGATCGAATTTGGAATGAATCCAGTTATGGAATCAACATGAACAGTTGAATTTAGGCCAATGCAGCCAATTTTGCAAATCGGGGTGTAGTGCTGGGCATGCTACCCAAAGTTCAGTTGGTATACAAGCCGTTGGTATTAAAGTTGTTGTGAATGATTTTTTGAGTGGACATCCAGCCAAATCATTCGGATGTTGAATTCGAATCATTTGAAAATTCATGTCTCAGCTTTCCAAACCATAAGTGGGCAACTTAGAGTATCCACGCACCTACTTCTTCGGGCCCTGAAGGGTGGCCTCAAACGCGGCCTTGACTTGTGACCATTCACGCAAGTGATGACTGGTCCAAATGTCTTTGCCGCTGCCAGGCGTTGATCATAGGGTTCCAAATTGCTTTTTGACGAATATCCATTTCTCCATGGAAGGGAATTCCCAAGCTCGTGCTCCATTTGAGAAACGAATTGCATTGACTTTGAATTTGAGTGCCGATAGCTCCTTCGGTAGATTGGTGAGGCGATGCTGCAAGATGCTATCTGTCCGAATTGGATCATCAGGATTGCAATCAACCAAGAAGGCTGGGAGTTGAACTTCGCCATTCGCAGGAACGTCGATGTTGACATCGATATACTTGGAAATCGCATATTCAGGCCAATCGGGATATTGAATGGAAATGTTGCCACCAAACACAAAAATTGCATTCGGGAGCTTGTTGGCGATTGAAAGTTGGTATTGCACAGCACAACCGGTACCTCCTGCTAAGTTGAGAACCATCTGCGCTTTGTCGCAATGCATGACAAAGCCAGTATCCAAGATTGCAGCGTATTCCAATGCCCTTTCCAGGCACGCACGATAGGTCATTCCTGAATCGACCATCGAGTACCGACCAAATTCACTTGTCGTTCCGAGAAACCCATATAGGAATTGATCCATTTCGGGAGTGAGAAGGCTATCCTCGCGCAGTTCCTTCATGCCTTTGTCAAAGGAGGCGCGGTTCACGACCTGGTCGAGGCCGCTGCTACAGCCACAAATTGATGCAGCCAAAAGCAGACATGCGAATGAAAATAACTTGATGCGATTTTTCATATTGTTCCCAAGGCTACAACTACTTTGCGGTCTGGGCCATAGACCGTGCCTTGCATGGCCAAAGCCTTTCCAAAGTACTTGATGTCCATGAAACATCCTTGTTGAAGGCGGATATTAAGTTTCAACAAAGTGGGGTTTGATGCAAGATATTCCATCACAGCCAAAGCCCGCTTTTTGGAAATATCGATGTCATGGGCAGTTGTTCCTGAGCTACTGGCATACCCCTCGATTCCAATCTTGTGCATTCCACGGGGGTCGGCAGCAATGTTGGAAATTTCATGGAGATTCGAAAGGAGGAATGAATCCAGAAAGTTCTTCTCGCCAGTGGACAATGTAACTTGGTCTTCTTGCTCGAATCTGGACTCGTGCGTTGGATTGATAATATCTTGGATGATTATCGCATTATTGACTTCCTTCCCAGCAACTTTCCCATATTTTTCGAAGCTAGTCCGTTCAACCGTTGCTTCCTCTCGGGTATAATTATTGGAGTACGAATATTCAATTTCAGCATGTATGGAATTAGACATGTCTTGGGAAATTTCAATCCCAATTTTCTGCTTTTTCAAGATGTCGACTAGGCCATCAAGCATTGCGGACGATCCCGCTTTATATGGAACTTTGGTTTTTCCTTTTCCTCTGGTGAGAATTAGTAGGATATCTTCACCATTAAGCTCAATGTCTACCTTCGTAGAGATTGCCTGATCGCATTTGAAGGCGTCACCAATTCCAAAGCTAAAATTGTTATGCTTTGTTTTTTGCTCCTTGATCTCACTATCATAAGCAGCGGTCGCACGATGAAAATAGATTTCTTGTAGAAACTCTTCATTTGATGTGCCAGAAAGATCTTGAACATAGCTAAAGCCTTTGCTATCCCAATCGACGTTTGTTTGGCTAATCAATCTTTGCGTTTCATCAAATCCCAAAACGACTTTGCCATTCACGACTTTATATCTCATCTTCGCAAACAACGTGTCCGTAATATCTACGCCATCAAATGGCCAAATGGATTCATCATAATCATAATCTGCAATAAAACCGGCCTTTCCTTTAACCGTACCTTCTAGCGAACCATCGCCCTTGAACAAGGATGCTGGCAAAGTCACTGTGTCACCATCAGGTAAGTCAACTTCTTTCTTCGTTCCGCGTTGTGTCAAGATTTCCAGTCTTGCATTCACAGTGAAATAGCTCCCATCGGAACCCAATCCATCCTCGTTAAGTGAAACAGGGTGCGTAGCGCATTGAGCGACTAGATTGTTGGTAAGTGCCTTTTCCTTGCCTTTTTCAATTCCCTCCCCCCGCGCAGCCTTCGCTCCCCACTCATCCGCCTCCTTTTCCAAACCCCGATCATCATTCACCGCCAACCCCTTTGCCTGCACTGTCGGCTGCACGCGCCCCTGCCGCTGCTGCACCACGTGCGTGAGCTCGTGCCCGAGGAGCGCCTGTCCTTGCTGCGAGCCGGTGTCAAATTGACCGGATGCGAAGTGGATGTTTTCGCCTTGCGTGTAGGCGAGCGCGCCTAGCTCCCTTGCTTGCGAGGAGTCGGTGTGCAGCTGCACCGTCGAGAAGTCGGTGCCGAAGCTGCTTTCCATCTTGCCTTTCACGCTCTTGGGCAGGCCCTTGCCGCTCGGGGATTCTTTGGCTTGCACGTCGGGGACGTGAAGTGGGATGCCGCCGGGCACGTATCGCTGAATGAGCGCGTCATTTTTCTTTTGGATCAGGTCACCCCAACCCTTTTCTTTTTGCGCTGCAGGGGTCATCAGGATTCTATTCGTCTCTGGATGCACCTTGGTAGTCGGCGCTGTGACGCTTTGAAGATGATGGATGTGCCGAGGAATCGGAAGAATCTTCAATCGAACGACTCGTCCATGATGGTGCCACGGGATCACAAACCTACATCTTTTTCCTTGTACCACGCACTCACTGATCCACCAAAAATCATGAATCCTAATGATCATTCAGTTACGATTTCAAGGTTTGGAAATCTCTGTCGCATAATATCTACTTCAGATTTGGGAATTTCTGTATTCCTGATAATCAAGAATCGAAGCGAGGGTGATCCAAGAATTTCCATAGGGATTCGCCTAATAGGATTTTGTGAGCAATCAAGGTATTGAAGTTTGGCTGGAGAGCGTACTCCTGAGGGCAGCTCATTGATACCACAATCTGCAAGCACTAGCTTTGATAGCTCTTTCAATTCAAATAGTCCTGCTGGTATCCGTTTTAGTTGATTTCCAGTAAGGTATAGTGTCTCCAAAGAGTCAAGGGTCAATAGTTCCTCTGGAAATCTTGTAATGTTTCCTTCAGAAAGATCTAAATGATGTAGCGACTTCAAATTTGCGACAGCCTTGATATCATAAAGCGAATCGTTGAATGCCAACGACAAATACCTCAAATGGATCAGTTTTGCAAAGCTTTGAGGAAGTCTCTTTATTTGATTCATATATACTTTCAATGTATCGAGACTTCGAAGGCTTCCAATTGAAGTTGGTAATTCACCTAATAAATTGTCCGACAAATCCAATACATGTAATTTTGGAAAATCAATCCAAGATGAATCCATCACTTCGATTTTATTACCGGCCATCAACAAAATTTCCAATGAGGAATTCTCCATCCGGGATTTGGAGATTGTCGTGATTTTATTCATGCTCACATCTAATACTTCCAGCATTGGAAGTTCTTTGATTCTTCCTGGCAATATTGAAAGCTCGTTGTTTGGTATCTTGAAATATGCAAGATTGCTCATAGTAAACAATGAATCAGGTAATGCAGCAATCGCGTTGCGAGAAACGTTGAGATTTTTGAGAGCGGTAAATCTCCAAACCGGAGGTAGGTCAACGAATGAATTTCCAGTTAGATCCAAATGGGTAACGATCGAATCAAATTTGAGGTTTTCGGGCAACGAAACTAGATTTCGACCGCTTAGGTCCACCATGCGGGAATTTGGGCTATGAGGTTCGTTTGGAATCTGCCTATTGCACCTGAAGCAAGAAAGCGTGGCTAAGATTCCAATGAATAACCAAATCTTGTACGTCATGTTCAAAATATTATCGTTTCTGACAATTAGAAAAATTTCCAATCTACAATGTTCTTCCCATAAGGTACAGATTCGTATTTTTTGAACACCCACTTGGGACCAAGGAGATTTGCTTTGCCAACATGTTGCTGTGCGGTTTCTATTATTGCATATCCATTGGCTTCAAACTCAGTGGCAAATGTTGAATAATCGGCCATCTTTCGGTTTGAAGAATAAATGAGGGCATCGTTGTTTAGATAAACAATGACTTTCGTGGCGGGAACAAACGTATTCTCTTCATAAACAGACCTATACCTTGTTTGGCTACTAGAAAACAATCCGTTGGATTCTGTGGGATACTTTTTCTCAATATCTTCCAATGGTCCACTCCTTAAATCTGGCATTACGCCGTGGGAAATACGATCCCCGCCCGACAAGGCAGCATTGAATAATCCAACATCTGTAATACTTGCAGTGCAATAGAGTACCCCCTTTTTCATTGCTGTCTGATTTTTGGAGTTATTCTGTGGAGCCATTTCGTCTTCAGGGTCGAATGTGATCCCGATCTGTGAGAGCCTTGATTGCAATGCTGCCCAAGCATATTCTTCGGGCATGCTGAACATCTTTTTGAAGACAAGACCCTCCTTTTCATTTTCAAGCGAACTCAATGCGTATTCCGCGATATCCCCTTGCCCCCCCATCCTTGAGGACAGTTCGCTGTCAGCAGAGCTTCTTAGCCTTGTACCAGCGACGACGAGATCTTTGAGATATTGGTGCTTGACGTAGCCCTGCACAAGCCTATATTTATTGTCCTCCATGAAGCCTAGTTCTGCAAAGTCCGGGAATATTGCAGCACGAATGATCCTGCGAACGTCAGCCTCCATGAGGCCTGAATCTGTGACATTGAGTCTTTTGCGATCGGGGTCTACTTTCATTTCCATCGATGTCCTCAGCAGAATAGAATCTGCGGAGTTTGTCGTAGCTAATTTTAATGCAAGCACGTGGCTTTGAGCCTCCGCTTTCCATTGAGAAAAATTTTTGCCTCCCCTTATTTTGGGGTTCTGTAACCTCACGGTTTGCTTCAATCCTTCATACAAGAATTTGAACTCTGCCTTATCTGTTGCCATTATGGCTTTTGTCACCCCTTTCCAAGCGATTACGTTAACATTCTTGAATTGACTTGCAATCGACGAGGTGAGCACTGGCAAGAACGCCCCCACCATGGCTAAGCAACTGACCATCATGGACTGCAATAGTGCTTGCTTTTGCTTTTCCTCATTGGCTGTTGCCTCTACGGAGTTAACAGCGTCGATAATTCCAAGTTCCACAAATCCATAAATGGCCTCAATATCTCGATACAAATCGACAAGTACATCTGAAGCAAGGTCGTCAGCATTCGCCCCAAATGCCGTCTTGAAATTCGCATTTGAGTGCGAGCGTGCCATTCCATGTAACTCATCGGCATTGTATTTTGACTTTGGGTTTTTCAACTCCGCAAGTAACTCTTCGTCCTTAAGATCGGCTTTTTGGATCGGGCCATTTTGGGTATCAGCCCGTTGCGATGCTTCGTTTTGGGTTGGTAAGCCCACTGCGACGGTAGGGGAATGTTTTGTGACCTGCGAAATCGCAGCCCTACCCCCCCACTCATCCGCCTCCCTCTCCAATCCTTTATCATCATTCACCGCCAATCCCTTGGCCTGCACGGTCGGCTGCACCCGTCCCTGCCGCTGTTGCACCACGTGCGTGAGCTCGTGCCCGAGGAGCGCCTGCCCGCGCTGCGAGCCGGTGTCGAATTGGCCGGGTGCGAAGTGGATGTTCTCGCCTTGGGTGTAGGCGAGCGCGCCCAGGTCACGTGCCTGTGAGGAGTCGGTGTGAAGTTGTACTGTTGAGAAGTCGGTGCCGAAGCTATTTTCCATCTTGCCTTTCACGCTCTTGGGCAGACCCTTGCCGGTCGGGGATTCCTTGGCTTGCATCACCGGAACTTGCAGGGGAATGCCATTGGGGGCATATCGCTGAATGAGCGTGTCTTGTTTCTTTTGGTAGAGTTCGGCCAAGTCCCTTTCTTTTTGTGCACCTGGGGTCATCGGAAGGCGATTGGTTCCCGCATGCATATTCGTAGCTGGCGCATTGACCTTGGGTGCTTGATGGATGTGCTCTGGCATAGGGCAGAATTTTTGAATCGAATGAGTGGTCGTGCACACTGGCTTGCACGGTATCACAAGTTTAAATAAATTTTCCTGTAACTGCAACGATCATTTCGGATTTTTTCCCACATCTTTGACAAGTGTACAATTCGATGCAGTCAGCCGACAAAAAATGTTCTTTTCAGAGGGCAAAAATGCCTTGTTGCGTTTTTGATCCCGGGTTGCGCTTGCAACTTTGAAGATCGTGAACGATCTTTCCGAACACGACAATTTGAGCAGTCTTAGTCTTGCAGCTACACCTTATGTACAGAGCGCGCATCTCAAATTCACCCAATCCAGCCAATGAAGTCCTCGAAATCGCACATTGAAAATAGGGGAACATCCCTGGAAGCTGATACAGATTGGTTTCTCAGCATTTTGGACCAGCGCACCCGGGAGCATCTGAATGTGGGGGATGAAAATGAGTCTCGGAAACCTGCCCCAATACCCGATTTGGGAAATTACAGCGATCCTTATGCTTCCTTGGTCTCAGGACTGAAGTTGTCGCCGGCGATGAGGGTGATCTTGGTGCTGTCATTGTTGCCGACGATGGATCCGGAGGCACTCGACATGTTGCGCCTCAAGGACGCCAATGGCAACGGCGTGACGGCATTTGGGGGACATTTAGCGCAGGTACACAAAGGATTCATTCCGACCATCGAGACGGCCTTGTTCCTTTTGGCAGGAAGAGACAAGATCGCCCGATTGCTGCTCATGCAGGAGTTTGGGAGGAAAAATCCTCTATTTCGTTCTCATTGGCTTAAACTGGAGCAAGTCCACCCCAATGAGCCGTTTGCGACCGCTCAGTTGCTGCCAACGAGGGACCTCATCGACTACATCACCACCGGCCGCCTCGGTGCCCCCGAGTTTGGGGCGTCCTTCCCG
>JANMIM010000532.1:0-2660 GCA_031375795.1 Bacteroidota bacterium | reverse complement strand
TGCGCAAGCGGTCGCTGCTGTTGAAGGTGCTAAAGGTGGTGAACCTTACCCGCAACTTGTTGGTGGGGATGTCGGGGGTGAATGTCTTGATCAACGTGTTGCCGCCCGTGTAAGGATAATTGCCCGCGATGCCTCCTGGATCAAAGAAGTTGCCAGTGTTCATGGTCACGGGCACATTGTCCATGGTAAAGCTCAGACCTTGGTTGCCCACTGTGGCCTGCCAGACCTCCCCGCCATTGGGGGCCGTCACCGTGACCTGCGACAATAAGTTCAACGTTGCATCGCTCACATCGGAAATGCAGCTATTGCTGACATCAGATACCCTGATCAAGGCCTGCGTGGTATTCACGTTGGGCACTGTCCAGACAAACGTGCCGCCCGAGGTACCCGTCGTGATCGAGATCCAAGTCGCGCCGTTGTCTGTGCTGTAATCAATGTTCACTGAGGTCACAGGGCCCGATGTGCTGTAGGAGATGGCCTGTGATGTCCCCGCCACCCATACTTGGCCGCCATTGGGGGCGATCACCGAGACATGGTTGGTCTGCGTGATCGTGAAGACGGCATTGCTCACATCCGTCTTGAGTGGATCTGCATCGTCCGTGACCCTCACCAGTGCCTGTGTGCTACCTGTGTTGGGTACCTGCCAACCATAGGAGTCGGTAGGACCAGTACCTGCATTGAAGGCATTGACGATCAGGTTCCAGGTGCTCCCATTGTTGGTACTATATTCAATGTCAAACAGTCCTGAGGCACCCCCGTGGTTCCATGTGATGTTTTGTGTGCTGCAACCTGTCCAGTTTTGACCGCCGTTGGGGGACGTGACCGTGACATGTGGAGCGATGGTAAAGACGGCATTGCTCTGGTCGTTGATCGTGGTGGTCACCGCATCGGTCACCCTTACGAGGCAGGTGGTGCTGGGCGTGTTGGGGAGCAGCCACGGATAACTTCCTGTATTGGGCGTGCTGTTGACGATGGTGTTCCAAGAGGTCCCATTGTTGGTACTGTACTCCAGTCTCACGTTGAGTCCAGGAATGAACATGCTCACCCATGTGATGTTTTCGGTCATGCCAGCGTACCAGACCTCGCCGCCATTGGGCGTGACCAGCATTGCAGCGGCCTGACCGATGGTGAAGTTGGCATCGCTTTGATCGACGATGGCATTGTTTTGGTTGTCCTGTACGCGGAACCTCGCTTGGGTAGTCGGCGTATTGGGTACCGACCATGCAAATGTGCCTGTCGAGGAAGGATAATTGGTGAGGATCCTGGTCCAGCTTGTACCGGCATTGATGCTGTAATCAAGGTTGAATCGTTGGGAGGTGCCGATGATGGTCCAAGCTACGTTTTGGGTGGCTGTGCCGATGCTCGTGATCATGGATTCCCAACCCTGTGCAGGGACACCCGAGCCAGACAACCATTCAAATGTGAGCGCACCTGTGCTATGTGTCGAGGTGATGGTGCCCGGAGAGGACGTGCCCGAAAATGTGCCCAACAAGGGCGATCCGGGAGGACCGTCATAGATGCGCAAGCGGTCGCTGCTGTTGAAGGTGTTGAAGGAGGTGAACCTTACCCGCAACTTGTTGGTGGGGATGTCGGGGGTGAACGTCTTGATCAACGTGTTGCCGCCCGTGTATGGATAGTTGGCCGAGATGCCCCCAGGATCAAAGAAGTTGCCCGTATTCATGGTCACAGGCACGTTGTCCATGTTAAAGCTCAGACCTTGGTTGCCCACAGTGGCTTGCCAAGTCTGGCCGCCGTTGGGGGTGGTCACTGTGACTTGGGAAACGATGATGAAGTTGCAATTGCTCACATCGCTGTTGCAGGCGTTTACGACATCGGTGACACGCACGAGTCCAGTGCTCGTGGGCGTATTGGGAATGGTCCAGTTAAAGACGCCGCCCGTGGTGCTGGTAGTGATCGAGGTCCAAGTGGCACCATTGTCGGTGCTGTATTCGAGGCGCACATTGACCACGCCACCACCCACCGAATATGTGATGGCCTGCGTGGTGCCAGTCACCCAGTTTTCCCCGCAATTGGGTGTGAGTAGCACTACGTTGGTGGTCTGTGTCACGGTAAACACGGCATTGCTCACGTCGGTCTTGAGCGGATCGCCCACGTCGGTGACCCGCACCAATCCTTGCACCGTCCCAGTGTTGGGGACCTGCCAGCTGTAGCTGGCAGCTGGGCCCGCACCACCGTTGTAGTTGGTCGCGACGTTGGTCCAAGTCGAGCCGTTGTCGGTGCTGTATTCGATGTTGAAGAGCCCGCTGGTGCCGCCGTGGTTCCACGTGATGTTTTGGGTGCTACAGCCCGTCCAGTTTTGGCCACCGTTGGGGGATGTGACGGTGACGTGTGGTGCGATCGTGAACACGGCATTGCTCACATCGTTCACGAGTGGCGCGAGCGCGTCGCTCACCCGCACGAGCGAGGTGGGGCTAGGTGTGTTGGGCAAGGTCCAGGCAAATGAGCCCGAGGCATTGGGCGTACTGCTCACAATGGTGGTCCAAGTACTGCCGTTGTCGGTGCTGTATTCGAGCCTCACGTTGGCCCCCGTGAAAAATGCCGGCACCCATGTGATGTTTTGCACCGTTCCTGCATACCAGACCTCTCCCCCATTGGGCGCGATGAGCAGCGGGCTGGCTGGGCCGATCGTGAAGATGGCA
>JANMIM010000530.1:0-1056 GCA_031375795.1 Bacteroidota bacterium | reverse complement strand
CCAGCCTTTTCCGTAGAATGTGCCTTCGATCAGGAGGACCAAGATCAACCAAAGCACAAAGGAAAGGGGAATCAGAATGGTCATGATCATGCTCTTGACCTCATCCTTCAAGTGCATGAAGGATCCGACGATGTAGAAGGCCTTCACCAAGGTCATCAAAATATAGGTGATGTTGCGAAAGGCGCCGCGTGGCACAGTGAACGCAATCACGAACTCGATGGCGGTAAGGATGAACAGGATCCAAAAAACCGTCCAAATTTTCTTGCGGAGTACTACGCCAGCTGCTTCATCGTGCTGTGTATGCACATCTGGGTGCGTGTAGGGGCTTTGATCATTGTCGTAGCCTTTGGAGTGTGTACTGTGATCTGACATGACTTTTCAGGTTAGACGAGGTAGAAAAAGGTAAACACAAACACCCAGACGAGGTCCACAAAGTGCCAGTAGAGACCGACCTTCTCGACCATCTCGTAGTGTCCACGACGGTGCAACTCACCACTCTGCGTTTGCTTGAGGATCAAATAATTCAAGAACACGCCAGAGGCCACGTGGGTACCATGGAAACCGGTGATGAAAAAGAAGAGATTCGCAAAGGAAGGGTTTTGCGCGTATTGGTTCACGGTGAGGTTGGCGCCGCTGATGATCGCCTCTGGGTTGATGCCGTAAGGACCGCTCGCCAAGAGCGATGCCTGCGGAACCAAGTCGGTAAACAACTGCTTGTTTGCCAAGAGATTTACACCGAGATGGTCAGCACCGTTCATCACCTGCAATACGCCTTTTTCGGGCATGAACTGTGCGACGGTGCCATCCAGCAAGTGGATCGCTCCAGCGATATGGCCTGCCCCGTGGGTGCCACTGATAAAGTGAAACCACTCATAGGCCTGACAACCCAAGAACATCAATCCACCGATGATGGTATAGATCATGTACTTCTCCACCGCCTTTTGGTCCATTCGATGGCCTGCCTCCACAGCAAGCACCATCGTGACCGACGAGGCAATCAGGATGAAGGTCATGAGCCCCACAAATGCAAGCGGAGCCTCGATGTGAAACCACTCG
>JANMIM010000526.1:0-3524 GCA_031375795.1 Bacteroidota bacterium | reverse complement strand
TCGAGCCATACCGATTTTGATGAAGGAAGGGTTCATCGTAGAGCGGCTCGATGAGCCATTTCCCATTGGTTCCCAACATACCCCAATAGTGGCCTTCCTGAAAAATGAACCTTGAAGTACGCGGTGGGTAAGGTGTGGCGCAAAAAGAGACCACTCCTTGAACAATTGCCATATCAGGAGGGTCTGGGATGCCCTTGGGGGGAAATGTGCGGCTCCAACCCAAGATGGTATCGCCATGTACATAGTGCTGCTGGGCCTCGGAGCCTATGACCATGAGCTGTCCATAGCATTGGCAATATTCAAGCGAATCCATCAATTTGCCTGTATCGCTGTAGGTCCAGCATCCCCGATTCCCATAAAAAGCGATATTGCGATGGCATTCCACCACGTTGGTCACCTCGCGCAGCTGTATTTGCTTCCATTGTGCATTGGGCCTATGCCAAGCTACATGGTTCAGGGTATCGAGGTACCAATTCCGTTCCAAATTGATCTGGGGCACGCCTTCACCCCTGACCGCCACCATTTGTCCGGAGAGGCTCCTAGGCAGGAAGGCTATCAGCAACCAACAATAGCATAGCGATCGTTTCATTCCACAAACTCCCCTTTCTCATTAATCTTGCGCTTTTGGCCGTAGTAAAGCACCTCCGCGATGCCGTGTTTGAAATGGAAGGGCGCGTCAAATTTGGGCGCTATCAGCCATTCTGCATTCGTGCCAAGGATGCCCCATCCGTGAATCAATTCGCAATCAGCGTAATTCATCTTCATCTGTAGCGTATAAAAAGGAACACAAAAGGCATCCATCCCTTGGAACTTTATTTTGGGTGCGAGGTAAGAACAATAACCAGTATTGATATAGGCGACAACTTCTTGGTTTTCGTCGAAAAAATACAAATCCCCCGTTTTATTGAGTGTTTTCACCAATTTTTCACCACACCAAAATTCCCTGTCACTCAATGCCCAAACTGGCTCGTGCCGAAAACCCATGCCGGATCCATTGCTGCCCAGAAGGGCGAATTGGGCACATTGACAGACGGTATCCACAGGATACAAAGCCCTTGGAGCCCATTTGCCATTTGCATAGCTCCAGACTTCAAGTGTTTTTGAGTTGTGAAACCATGTATTGTCGGTGGGATCGGTTGGAAAAGTGTCAGCCTTGACGATACGCAGCTGTGCATTACAGGCGAAGTGCAGGAAGCAAATCATGAAGAAGGAAAATGTCGGTGCGCGCATGTCAAAAAGGTTCTTCATTCCACAAACTCCCCCTTCTCATTGATCTTGCGCCTTTGGCCGTAGTAGAGGACCTCGGCGACGCCGTTTTTGAAATGGAAGGGTGCATCAAATTTGGGTTCGATGAGCCACTTGCCATTGAGGCCGATCATTCCCCAGTTGCGCCAGTCCTGCCAACTGAAGAAGGAATGGTGTTGACCATTTTTATCGATTGGCTCGGGCAAACAGACGGCACGCATACCCTGAATGCTATCCAGCAGGTATGAATCATTCATGACTGTCTGATCCGAATAACGCAGTTCGAGATTGTTTAAATCACGCCCATTTTCAAAAAACAGACTCAGCTCGATCACCGTGCTGTCTCCGCAGTAATATTCATTTACGGGATTTGCCAAATACAACGAAGCATTCGAAGATCGAAGCGCCACGCCAAACCGATACTCTATCAATACCAAACTGCCGCAAGCAGAGATGTTGGATATCTCTTCAAAAAAGTAATCCCTCCAACCTTCTCTTTGAGAATAAACACTCACAAACGACGGTTTTTGGGGGTTCCACCACCAAGTATTCGGTCGCGGGTGTATCGGCAAAGAATCACCCATCAGGATCACGGTCTGGGCCTGTAAACGACCACTAACAAATTGTGCGGTGCCCATCAAAATGCCAACGTGCACCAACAGCATCATCAACATGGCTTTCGAATGCTTCATTCCACAAACTCTCCTTTCTCATTGATCTTGCGCTTTTGGCCGTAGGACAGGACCTCGGCGACGCCATTGTCGAATTCAAATCGATTGTCAAAGATTGGGGCTATCAACCATTTTCCATCGACTCCCAGGATGCCCCAATTTTTCAATTCTTTGCACGATAGACTTCCAGAATATTGAAGAGGAACATACTCCGGGACGCAAAACCCTTTTGCACCCCTCACGGTGTCCAAAGATGGCCTGCCGCATTGTGAGGGACTCACCTGGGAAAGGATCCGCCCAGTCGAATCACAAAAACGTATGTCCGAAAGACTCTCAATCGTGAACAAGCCCTCGAAACAATGAACACCATCTTTGATCGGGCTGCTCATACCTGCCTGCGCCCCGTCCACGGTGAGCAGTTCCGCACGCCCTTCTTCCTTCTCAATAAATAGGAATTGATGACAGGCCTCGGCCTTGGTACACTTGCCAATGCGAAAAATATACCAATTGTCATGGCTGTAATGCCAAATCGTTTCATCCGTCGAATTCCAAAACCAGTCACCTTTCTTGGCATTTTCGGGCAACACAGTGCCCTTGGTCAAATGAAGCTGTGCCTGCACCAAATTATAGCGCACCAAACAAAGAAATAGCAGGCTTAAGTATGCAATTCGCATGGTTAAATCTATAAAATTTTTGAGCAAATTGAATGCTTGAAGAATACGTAAATGCTGGGAGCAGGTTGCGCAAATGTGAACCCACATTACTCTATCCACTCCCCCTTCTCATTGATTTTGCGCTTTTGGCCGTATTAGCGGACGTCGACGATGCCGTTTTTGAAGTGGAAGGGCGCGTCATATTTCGGTTCGATTACATAACCATGATTGTTATCGATCGATACAAAAGTAGTTACAATCCTCCATTGACCACTACCAGGACCCCAGAGGGGTCTCACGTTTATAGAAAACCAGTCCTTGGACAGTATCGACCCCAGCGGGGTCGCACTTCGCCGATTCAATTCACGATCACTTTTCATCCGCAATCCAATTGAATACATATTCGTCTTTGAATTCGATCTCAAATTTCTTCAAAAACCCCAAATACTCTTGTTTGAACGTAATTTTCTTGTGGTGCTCCTTTTGGTTCATGATGTACTTGACGATGTTGTCGAGGTGGGAATGACTGTAGGAAAATACGCCATACCCTTCTTGCCAACGGAAAACAAATTTGGACAATCGCTCATTTTGAATGAATTCAGTGCTGGATTTCTTCACGTCGCGCACCAAATCCGAGGGGCGGCAATCGGGTTTCATGCCGATCAGAAAATGAACATGATCGGGCATCCCGTTGATGGCAAGCATTTTTTGGCCTTGCCCTTGGACAATTCCTGTGATGTATTTGTAGAGGCGTTCCTCCCATGCGGCAAGTATCATCGCGTCACGGTTCTGGACAGCGAAGACGAAGTGGATGTACATTTGGGAATAAGTATTGGCCATGTCGTTTTCAAATTTTTAGCTGGTAAAGTGCGACCCCGCTGGGGTCGGTATTTGGGGGGTGAATCCTTGTCTATAAACGTGAGACCCCGCAGCAGCTGCGGGATCCTGCTACTTG
>JANMIM010000490.1:0-4457 GCA_031375795.1 Bacteroidota bacterium | reverse complement strand
GCTGGGCGATGGCCTGCATGCTGCTTGCTGGGTGCGGCATGCGGTGGGTGACTCCTTGGTCGTCGTGCGGCTCGACGACGGCAAGGTGATGGGCAGCCTCTCGGGGCCCTTTGGCTGCCATTTGGTGGCGGCTTGGAAAGACCGCCTCGTAAGTGCCCGTGACGACAAGACGGGATTTGACGTCTTGGATCTCCGCAATCCCTTGAAACCCCAAAAGGAGCGTAGCGTGTTGCTGAATTTCAACGATTTGGCGCTTGATGAACTCGGTCATCTGATCGTGAGCACCGAGCACAACGTGCGCATCTTTGACATGAGCCTCGGCGGATTCAGCGATTTGCTCACCTATGTGAAATGGGGCGAGGGTTTTGGTGCGGTGGCAGGGGAGGCGGGCATCTATTATGTTTGCTCCACCAAAAGAGGCCTCATCCGGTTCAAGACCACCAAAGACAACCGCGGATTCACGACACTCAAGGAGGACCTGGTGTGGAAGCTGCCCCATCCGGCGCCCAGCAAGGTCGCCGTCGATGCCAGGGGCCTGTACCTGGGCTATGACGAATTTGGGGTTTATGCCTTGGACAAGAACCGATTCCAGACCACCGGTTATTACCGCACGGGATTGGAATTCAAGGGCCGCAAGTTGGAGGGACTCCAAGACATCTTTTGTCGGGCAGGCAAGCTCTACGTGGTAGAATATTATGGTCAGGTCACAATCTTGAAGCGCACGGATGTGGCGGAGTAAATACGCTTTGACGAGGATGGTGCCTGCTGCGGTATGACATCACCCGATGGTGAGGCCCCACCGCTGGCCTGATATTCCAAAATCAACCCTCAAAGCCCCATTTCCTGACGCAAGGGTCTGTCTACGTTGTGGTTGTGCTCCCAGTAGGCGAGCTTTTTGGTGTGCAGGCGGGTGGCTCGGGTGGTGAATCGCTTGGCCTTGGGACCCCAGCCTTCTTCATAGTTTTCTTCCCACTTGGCGATGCCATAGGGAAATTTCTCCTCAAACCAGATTTTGAGTTGTCGGCTGCCGTCTGCATAGTCGATCTGGTAAATCTTGAAGCCCGTGGAGTCGCTGGGCGGCATGCTCGCCATCGCGGGCACAACCTCCATGGGCTTGTGACGCAGGCGGGCATAGATGGTGCTGGGCAGCAAGTCAAATTTCCCGATCGGCAACTTGTCTGGCGCGATGCGGATGCGGGTCCAAATGGCATCCTCGGGAAGCGCGCCATTCAGCGATTTGCTTTGGTCGCCTTCCCCGGGGAAATAGGAGTGCTCCGTGAAGTCAAATTTCCCATTCTCAAGGTTGAGCTGGGTGAATGTATGGCCGCACCATTCCTGGCAAGATGTGGCGACGGTGATCGGCAGGGGATGGTTGGCGACATCGAGTGGCGAGGCGGCGGTCATCAAGATGGAATAGGGATAGATGCCGGTCAAGAATTTTTTCTCAAAATTCACCTTGAGGACGGGCACTTTGGCTCCTGCGTCTCCAGCCTTGGTATGGTCCTTTGGGGAAAAATCCTCCGCCACAAACATGAGCATGGCAGTCCCCTCATGCATTTCACCATAGCGTGCCTGCTCCAGCCGGTAACTGTTGAGCTCTGCTTCGCCTGCATACCAATAGGCGTTGAATTCGGGGCCCGCTGCAAATGAACTGGAATGCTCCGGGAGGTCGAGCATCCCGTTTTTCTCGGCGTCGGCGACGAGGTAGATGGCCATGCTTGCCACGGGTATCAGCAATACAGGCAGCAAGACCAGCATCGATAGCTTGACCTCAAAAATCCCAAAAACCTTCTTGACATCCAGTCCCATATCTTTTGCGTGTGATTCAGTTCTTTAAGACAATGTTATACCTATTTCAGTTGGGGCAGGCCGGCGTCCACCACCTCGCTCAAGCGGTGCAAATCTAGCGCAATATGCTGGCCGGTCGGTTCGGAAATCGGCACAAATTTTTTCCCGAACTCCACTTCCCAAAACTTGTATGAACGACGCTGGTAGACCGTCGTGCCAAATGAATCGTCAAATGCCTTTACCAGAATGATGAACTCGGCGTCCACCGCCTCCAGGAAGTCCACGCCCTTGCCCCAGAGCATGCTCTCGTCGTCGATGTGGTGCACGACGGTCCAGCTCATCGCAAAGATGTTGATCTTGTTGATCTCCAGTTTCAAGATCTCAAAGTCGCGCTTGCCCGCTTGCAGGTCGATGTAGGAGATCATCACTTGCACCTCGGCCTCGATGAGCTCGCTGCTGCGCTCATTGGCCATGCGAAACATGAAGGCCGACTGACCTTCATAGGGTGCCACGATCGCATGGTCTGAAAACTTGATGCGGGCATTGGGGCGCGAAAACCTGCCGTAAAGCAGACCGGTTGCCAATGCGAAGCCCAGCAATCCCAGCATGGATTCGATGGCTGCGATCGAGCTCGCCATGGCCCCGACGGGGGCGATGCGTCCGTAACCGAGGGTGGTGACCGTCTGGGCGCTGAAGAAGAATGCGTCCATGAATTGTGCGAGAAATGTGGTGCCGGTGACACCTGCAAGGCTGTCCATCCCGACCATCATGTAGGCCATGGAAAACAACAGATTCACCAGCATGTACACCACCATCACGCCGCCGACAAAATGTGTCCACGGCATGAGGATCAGGCGATGGTACATGTCGTAGGGCCTGAACCAACCACGGCCACGCTTCAAGACATTGGTGCTGCCGTCGGGGTTGATCATGCGCACGCGCTTGCCCATCACCTTGTTGCCAAAGCCGAGTTCGCGGGGAGCGGCTCCCGGAGTCGGGCCGCTTAGGGGTACCTCATTGTGTTGTTGATCTTGTGCCAAATGAACTTTTGATTTATACGAAGGTAACCAGAAAAGGGCTCACTTGGTTTGGCTGGAATCGGATTTGCGGCTTGGACGAATAGGAGAGGAGGCCTGCAAACTCAGCACTTCCCTTCACTTCCGCCCAAAATCAGCAGGGATCTCGCCCCACTTCTTGGTCTCCCACTTCAGGATCTTGTTCTTGAACTTGTGGGTCTTGAGCCAGGTCTCGGCGCGGGCGACGAGGCTGTGCAGGTATTCGGTCTTTTTGTTGACGATGAGCTTGGTGGCGCACTTTTTCTTTTTGACCCAGCCCTGTGCCAATACGCTGTCGCTGTAAATCGTGAGCTCGGGCTTGGTCTCGTGAAACATCGCCAAGGCATGCACGAGGGCCAGAAATTCGCCGATGTTGTTGGTGCCCAGGGGGAAGACCTGCGAACGAAAGACCTCGATTTCTGGGGCGAGGGTGTACACGCCCCGGTATTCCATCTTGCCGGGATTGCCCGAGCAGGCTGCATCGACCGAGATGCTGTCTGCGACGATGGATTTGAGCAGTTCGTCGGTGAGGATCTTGGGCTCGTTCTTGGCCTGCTTGTGGCCTTCCTCGCCTTCGGCTCGGGCCTTCACAAAGTCCTGCCAAGGCCGCTGGAAAGCCAATTTGGCCTCCTCCAAATTCACAAACGACTTGTAACGTGCACCGGGGAAGCCCTGTATCTGCGACTGCGCCGTCGCCCAGTCGCCATAGACGCCCGGATTCTTGCCCACCCAGACGACGTAATATTTCCGTTCCTTGCTCACCCTTATTGCTCGCGGTACAGCACCTCCAGCATCGTCTGTCCGGTCGCCTTGAGGGTGGCCTTGTCGATGGCGTTGATGTCGTCTGTGGTCGTGTGCCAATGCGGGAAAAACTCGCCTGTGTTGATGTTGCGGTGGATGACCTCCACCATCGGAATGCCGGTGCCTTGCATCACAAAGTAGTGGTCGTCGATCGAGGCTGAGCCCGTGACCGCGCCAGAAAACATGAGGCCATAGCCGAGCTGTGCAGCGATGCTCCAGACATTGTCGGTTTCCTTGCGGGCATTTTGCAGGCTGTATTCGTCCTTGGTGTAGCGGGCATCCTTGGCCCCCACCATGTCGAGGTTGATGCCATAGCGGGCATTGTAGCCTGCTTTGTGCATGTGCTTGGCCCAGTATTGCGAACCGAGGCACCAACTCGTGTTGTTTTCGTAGTCGCCATTGTCCTCTGCATCCCACAAGATCAAATCGACGCCGGCCTTGGGGGGCTTGATGCTGAATTGTCGGGCGACTTCCAGGATGATGGCGACCCCGCTTGCGCCATCGTTGGCTCCGGGCACGGGCTGCGAGGGCTTGGCATCGTCCTTGTCGGCCAAGGGGCGTGAATCCCAGTGGGCCGTGAGCATGACGCGGCCGGGGGCCTCGGGATTGTAGCTCGCGATCACGTTCTTGCAAGCGACGGGCTTGCCGTCCTTGTCGATCATTTGCCCGTCTTGCACGGTCACCACGGCTCCCAACTGGGTGAATTTTGCACTCATCCAAGCCAGACAGGCGGCATGTGCAGGCGATCCCGGTATGCGAGGGCCATAAGACAATTGTTGCTCGATGTAGGCAAATGCGCTGTCGGCGTTGAAG
>JANMIM010000486.1:0-4418 GCA_031375795.1 Bacteroidota bacterium | reverse complement strand
TCCAGGCCTGCCGGAAACCTACCGCAAGGAAAGGCGAAGGAGGCTTTTGACCAAAACCTGCAAAAAATTATGCAAAAGCAGCTGGAGGAGGGAAATCAATTACTCGTTCGTTGTTGCTGAGTCCAAGCTGTTGGATTTGTTTTTGCGCCTGCAATTGCCTACCTTACAGCCAGATCGACTATTTTCTCCCTGCAATGAAAATCCTTGTGAAACGTCTGCTACAGGCTGGTTTGCTCTTGGGAATGCTGTTGTTTGCGACGGCAGCCTTGTGCCAAAACGGTGTGATCAAGGGGCAGGTGCAGCACAAGGGTATGACGCTGGAATTCATCACGATCAAACTCAACGATGCACAAGGCCATTTTCTGAACGGCACTTTGAGCGATGAGCATGGCACCTTTGAATTCACGCACCTGGAGCCCGGCGTCTATTACCTCGTCGGCAGTTACGAAGGTTATGTCTTGCAATCCAGGGCCGTCTTGGGGGCCGATGCGCAGGTGCTGATCACGCTCAGTCCTAGCCTGTTTCGTTGGATTCCGGCGCCGCCGCCCGCGTCAGGCCTGCATTTGCTTTACACGGCCTTGCCTGCCACGGGCAGTCCCGCCGTTTGATCCAGAAAAATCCTGCTCCTACAAGATGAAAGAACAATTGGGCCTCGTCGGCGACTTTCACCGCAGTTTCCGCATTCCCCACCGGCCCGCGCCAACCGCTGAAGTGCCCGAGGCGGCCATGCGACATGAAATCATGCGGGAGGAGAACGAAGAATATCGGGTCGCATGCGAAAAAGGCGACCTCACAGCCATCGCCGATGCCTTGGGCGATCAGCTCTATGTGCTCTGCGGCACCATCCTCGCGCACGGCCTGCAAGACAAAATCATTGAAATATTTGCCGAGATCCACCGCTCCAACATGAGCAAGCTCGATGCCGATGGGCAGCCCATTTTCAGGGAAGACGGCAAAATCCTCAAAATCGAGGGATATTTCAGGCCAGACCTGAAAGCGATCCTCGACCGATAGCCGCGTGTTGGCAAGCGGATTTTGCGTTTCTTGCAGCCCTGATTCCAAGATCTATGCGCAAAAAGAAAATCTACCACCTCGCGAGCTGCAGCACCTGCATCAGAATCCTCAAAGACCTGAAGCCGGGGCCCGACGTAGTCTTGCAAGACATCAAAACCGAGCGCATCACACCCGCGCAATTGGAGGAAATGCACCGCTTGTCTGGCAGCTATGAGAGCCTGTTTAGTCGCAGGTCGTTGAAATACAAGGAGATGGGCTTGGCTGGAAAGGCATTGACAGAGGCCGACTACCAGCGGTTGATCTTGGAGGAATACACGTTTCTGAAGCGCCCGGTCATGCTGCTGGGGGACCAAATCTTTGTCGGCAACACCGCCCCGGTGGTGTCGGCAGCCATCCTCGCCTTTTCCAAATGAGTACGCTAGACATATTGCGCAGCGCGATCGCTGCGCATAGGCCGTGGAACGAGACTGAGTCCAGCATGCAAAAAGCGATGCTCGATTTTGTGGACAGCCATGCAGATGGCCTGTGGCGAACGCAACTGAAAGGGCATGTCACGGCCTCGGCTTGGGTGCTGGACCCGTCGGGTGAGCAGGTCTTGCTCATCCACCACCGCAAACTCGACCGTTGGTTGCAGCCCGGCGGCCACGCCGATGGTGACGCCGACACGCTGGCGGTGGCGCAACGTGAGGTCTGGGAGGAAACTGGTCTCGCAACCGAGCCGATCATTCGCGAGATCTTCGACCTCGACATTCATGCGATTCCTGCGAGGGGGGCCGAGCCCGAGCATTTCCACTACGATCTGCGCTACCTGTTGCGACCGGCAGTGGGCAGCACCCTGCAGATCAACAATGAGGTCGTGGCTGCCGAGTGGGTGCCACTCCACGAGGTACACCGGCGTTCACCAGAGGAATCCATCCTGCGCATGGTGGATAAGTCCCTGCCTGCCGACAGGCAAAACTAGCCCGCTGCGGGCATGTAAGAATAAAAGTCGTATTGCAAAGCGGTCATTGAGGGACTTATCCCCAATCTTCGTCCACATTCCTCAATGGAGGTCACAAATAGGGGAATTGTGGAAAAAATTTGGAATTGTGAATCAAACTCTTAAATTCAATTCTTATCGGGGTGAATCGTATCCTACCCGATGTAAGAAAATGGTGGGTTTGAATGCGTCATATCAGCGGGTTGGGTTCCAAAGTGGTCTGAAGACCTTTTTGGGCATGGCCTTGATCGTGGTGCTCATGGCCTTACCCACAACCACCCCAGCTTGCAACCTGAGCGATGACTTGGCCGCCGGCAATCCCAGCATGATGATCCAAATCACGGGGCACTCATTCCAAGGCAACTACCTCATCATCACCTACGACATCGAGTATCCCGGCATGACCAAGGTGAAGCTGTTCAATGGCAACAACGAATTGCTCTGGAGAAACCAATATGTCGACGACAAGGAAGGCGAGCATCGTTTGATCTTGAAGGCCAGCGTCTTGAATCCCGGCAACTATGTTTTTGAGTTTGATTACAAAAACCAAAAACAAGTGTACTCAATCTCGATGTAGTCCTGGGGCTTCCGCTTGAGACGGCCGGGTTTGATCGAATCCGGTTTTTTTGTGCCCGACTTGAAACAAAGACAGGGCCGAAGCCCTGTCAATTTTTCAATCTTGCAAGCCCTTAGGCCGTCGCCTTCGCCAGAAACGAAACCGAAAACAGGTCAAAGGCCAACTTGTTGGTGTAGCGCAAAACGAGTACTTCCTTCGGTTGGTTGATGTTGAGCACCGTTTCAAACCTGCCATCGGCCAACTCTTGGGAAAAGCAGACTTCGGTATCTCCGGGCATCGGCACCCCGACGAAGTTTTTGCGCAGTTCGGCGTAGGTGCCGGTGATGCAGGTGATTTCTATTTCGGCTTTTTCGTTCCCCTGTCCCAGCAGGAGCGTCATTTTCCAGTCGCCCTTGGTGGTGGGCAGCCCCATCAAGAGCATGGCGCGCTCAGGATTGTCGAGCTGATTGATCGGGGTGGTGTGACCGCCGGCGGTACTTTTCATGTGCAGTTCGGTGTAGCCGGTCTCGGTAGGTGCCGCTTGATTCGTCCCCGAAAGCGTCTTGAAATTCACAGCCGCAAAGGGGTTGGGGACTACCTTGCCGCCACCCCCATCGGTGGGGTCGGTTGGAAACTGGAAGCCATCCAAGGCAGGCAGTTCGGACAAGCTCTTAGGCAGAAATTCATTTTGATTTTTCATAATCGTGGGTCTTGAGGACAGAGAATTTGAATACCGAATCATGTGATTCGTATTGGAAAGATGGATTTGGAGTACGGTTTCCATACTTTCCATTCAAAAAAAAACGTTAAAATTTCGTCGATTGGCCGCTTTGTGGAACTAAAACGATTTACCATGCCATTGGCCACGGGCGATTATTTTAGGATTCGATCTGGAATTTGTAGCTTGCAGTGACAAGTATTCACGGTAGGCAGGCATGACAACATAACTTGGCAGGTGGTTGGTATTGATCGCAATGGGTGGCATCTGCTGCTGCCATGTTGCAGTCGCCCAGTTGGCGGCCCCGCAGGCGAGCGATGGGCGTATCGCAGCACAACTGTCCCAAATCGATCGACAGATGGCCGATGCCGACTACGGCGCTGCCGAGGCTTCGCTGCACGAGTCTTGGAAACTCGACGGTGTCACGGATGCCGACCGCTTGTCCTTGTTGCATGCCTCCGCCCATTTGTCCACGATGACAGCGCGATTTGAGGCCGCCATTGCATTGCTGCGCCATGCCCAGGACCGATACCGACCGCAGCTCGATGCCGACCCGGTCGCATTTGCCCGGCACCTGGAGGGTCTCGCAGACATCGCCTTTGAGTTGGGGCTCAAGCAGCCGAGGCAGCGCGCGATCCCATTGCTGGAGCATGCCTATCACCTGCTCAGGGAGGGCCATCCCGATCGATCCACATTGGCCCTCAAAATTGCGGTCTTGCTCAGAATCACCTCTTCTGCGGCTGCTTCCCAACCTTGGTACGACATCGCCAAGCAAGAAATGACCGATGATCCCCACCAGCAGCTCAGGCAATTGTTGGAGGAGGCAAAGGCGAACAAAAAAGACCGAGATGCCTTGCAGGCCGCCTTGGCCCGATGCGATTCCCTGCTGGCGATCCATCCCGATGCCCATGTCGAGGACTCGGTGGAATACCATGTGCTGTGGGCAGAATATTACCGATTGATTTATCCCTCGGCGCCCGATCAGGTCGCGGTCGCACAAAATGCAGTCGCCCATCTACAGCGCGTCACACGGTTGTGGGACGCACATCCAGACATCTCGTCGCAACAGTTGCTCAACGGCATGCGCTACCTCGCGGTTTTGAAGCAAGGCTTTGGAGATCTGGATTCGGCCATCTACCTGGGCGAGCGCG
>JANMIM010000481.1:0-2721 GCA_031375795.1 Bacteroidota bacterium | reverse complement strand
TCGACCGCCATGTGTTGCCGACCGACCCGCAACTCGATTGTGGTGGTCAACCGATCAACCAACTTTCCTTCCATGTGCTCGTGAACCAAGACCACTATTGGGGTCGCAAGATGCTCAAAGGCATGAACGGAGATTGCAGGTTTGTGTCCAGTGTCGGAGATACCTTTCTTCTCAAAACCCTCGCTCCTACTGGGAGTTCATGGCCTTGGAGCGGCAACATCACTGCCTCGGTAGATTCAGTCGTAGCTGGGCAGGTACTGGGTGTCGCAGACTCCTTGAAATACATTTCGCTCTCCTCTGGAAATCACTTGGTGCTCAGCCGGGCACATGGCTTGACGGAGTCTTTTTCCTTTCTTCCATTTGCAACAATCAGTGGCCCCGTACCCAACATCGCCTTCACCATTTGGGGCATTCCTGAGCAGGGTCTGGGAGGCAAATTGCCGCATTACGGCGATATCTTTCAGTACGACCCCAACGACCGCTTTGGGCGCATTGTTGGTTTGGATATGAATGGCGGCATCGACCATAATATTTACAACCAAGTGATCCAAGCCCAAACCCCAGGGAGTAGGTTTCAATACAGTGTTCACGGAGATCGCATGCACGTCACCGACACGCCGATCTCCAATCCAGACAGCGTCTATTATCCGCCGGTAAATAGTACACAAGATTATGATTCGCTGAATTACCTCCGATTCAATCTCCTACCCTATCAGCACACACCTTTCACAGTATCCTGGTTGGTTCCGTTTTTCCAAGACGGTTTCAGGTACTTCAACAACACGCGCATCGAAATCGATTTCAGGAAGCTGACCTATTTCGATACCTGTGCGATGTCACAGATTTACTTTGAAGGCACTTACGGACAAAGCTTCGCGACCGGATTGGGGGAGATTTATTACGAATACACTGACCTCGGATGGTATGAATTTCGCCAACTGTATTGCTACGAAAAGGGAGCCGAGACCTGGGGCAATTGCCTTGATTTGGGCACCTTGATCGGAGTCACCCCCAGCTTGGCTGGTCAATTCAAATTGGCCCCCAACCCCGCAGCGACGATGGTGCAGGTGCAGTTTGAGCCAGGCACCTTGGGGGTCGCGCGTTCCCTCGACGTCGTCGCGCTCGATGGTCGCCGCCTGCGACATTTGGAGGTCACTCCTGGTGTGAGCGAGGTGGATCTCACGGTGCAAGACCTCAAGCCAGGCCTTTACTTGCTGCATTTGGAGGCAGATGGTTACCAAAGCAGCCATCAGCGGTTGGTCGTGGCACGATAGGTTTACGATACAATGTCCACCTTGCTGGTAGAGACGCGATGAATCGCTTCTCTACCAGCGTGGTGGACGTTTTTGTTTTGCCTTCTGGTCATCGACTACGACAGCTTCCAACAGGTAGGAACGCAGCAGTTCCAAGTCGATCTCTGCGAGGCTTTGAAAATCCCGCCAATATATCCGCTTGCGACTGCCTACGTCGAGGTAGCCGATCTCATCTGCCATGAGGTAGCCCGATTGGAAACCGAGGCGCACGCCCGGGTAGCGGGACTTGCCCCAACCGATCGATCCCGGCCAAATGAAATACAGTCCTGCATTCCGGCGGTAGTATGGCACGTTGAAGGACAAATATTCCTCCACATCGGGCACGCACTCAAAAATCAAGGCACGCAAGCGCTCCACGACGATGACCTCCTCATGGGGCAAGGCATCCAGGCACTCGGTCACGCTCTCGAAGCTGACCGCCTGCATGCGCTTCTTTTCGGGCTGTATTTTCATGTCAGTGGCGAATCCAAATGCAATCGTAGGGTTTTTCAGATGAATGCAAATGTATCGCGAAGTCCGAAAACCAATCGCGACAAATCGAGGGTTGGTCGAGCGAGAAGTCGCATTCGAGGGATCATCGACCTGCTGCATTGCGAAAATTCCTACTTTCGCAAAAACAATTTGGAATCTTATGGAATGGAGAGGTCGTCAAGCTAGTACAAATGTCGAGGATCGCAGAGGACAAAGTGGCGGTGGTGGAGGCGGTCGTGGCCGTGGCATGCGCGCCGTGGGAGGACTTGGGATCGGCGGCATCATCATCGTCGTGATCATCATGGCCTTGGGCGGCGACCCGTCGGCGGTGATGAACAACATGCCCGCAACCGGAGGCCCGCAGACCGACAACACGCAGCCGCCTCAAGGCCGCAGTGCCAAGGAAAACGAGGATGCCGAGTTCGTGAAGGTGGTGCTTCACGACACCGAGGTCGCTTGGAGCCAAATCTTCAAGGAGCAAGTCGGTCAGGAATATGAGGAGCCGATTTTGGTTTTGTTTACCGACGAGGTGTCATCGGCCTGCGGCAGCGCCTCGGCCTCATCCGGCCCCTTCTACTGCCCCGGCGACCAAAGGCTTTACATTGACCTGAGCTTTTACGATGAGCTGAAGACCAAATTCAAGGCACCCGGTGACTTTGCGATGGCCTATGTGGTGGCCCATGAGGTCGGGCACCATATCCAGTTCTTGCTAGGCCGTTCACAGTGGATGCATGAGCAGCGCGACCGCCTGAGCGAGCGTGAATACAATAAATTGAGCGTCAGGTTGGAGTTGCAGGCCGACTTCTATGCCGGCGTATGGGCGCACTATGCCGAGGACGAGCTGGGGATCATCGAGGGCGGTGACATCGAGGAGGCACTTACGGCCGCCAATGCGATTGGCGACGACCGCTTGCAAAGAAATGCCGGCCGCACGGTG
>JANMIM010000460.1:0-2135 GCA_031375795.1 Bacteroidota bacterium | reverse complement strand
GAGTAGTTAAGCCCCTCAGCGCCGATGATACTGCGGTAAAACGCGGGAAAGTAGGTCGCCGCCACTTTTTCATACACGACCCGTCCACCCAAAAGGTGGGCGGGTTCGTCGTTTTTCGGCACCCCGTAATAGGACCATTCCCGTTTGCGCTCAAAGGCCCATTCGGGGAATGTCATCAGCCCCCCGATCTCCGCCCAAACACACACACAGGTTCAAATGACTTGCGACGTAGCAATATTCAATTTCTTGGCCTAATTTGGTTTCGAAGTACTTTTGCCACGTGAAGGCGGCTTCACAGTTAATCGATCAACAGTTAGGAACATTTGGAGATTTCAGCGCAAAGTGGCCACGACTCGTCGAGTTTGTTGTGCCATCTACCAGCAGTCCAAGCGGGAATGAGGCGCTTGATTGTGCTATTCGCGGCCTGTGCAGCCTTCCTTACAGTTCATGCTTCGAATGTCAAGGACTCATTGTGGTCCAAATTGCAGACACCGCAAGACGGTACCGAGCGGTGTACTACGCTCGTCTTTTATGCCGATCTCGTCGTCTTGGATAGTTTTGCGCGAGCATTGGACATGTTCAAGGAGGCAGCAGATTTGGCTGATAATGAGCAGTTTCAAGAGGGAATTGCAATGGCAAACAACAGCCTCATGTCTGCATATACCACCAAGGGCGCATACGCATTGGCACTGGAGTATGGACAACGATCTTTGCGGGCGGCCATATTGACGGGTATGGATAAACGCGTCGTCAATACCTGCATCAACCTTGGCAACGTTCATTTTTACATCCATAACCTCGACGAGGCGATGTCCTACTACAAGCGCGCCCTTTCCAAGTTGGCCCGCAATGCAAATCCCTTCAGCACCTCGGTACTCATGCTCAACATCGGGGCGGTATACCAGGAAATGCAGCAGCCTGACAGCGCCATACATTATTTCGAACAATCGTTGGCGGCCGTAGGGCGGATGGAGGTACCTTCAGACTACATGTATTCAGCCTTGAACAACAACGTAGGAAACTTGTACATGAACCGTGGCGAATTCAGTGAATCCCTGAAGCCCTTGTTGGCAGCTTTGGATTACGGAATCCGCGCGGGCGATCAAGCCCAGATATCGACGACGTTGATCAATCTTGGTTTGTCCTACTCGGAGTTGGGGGAATTCGAGACCGCCTTTCAATATCTGCAAAGGGCGGACTCGATCATTGTGCAAAATGAATTGAGCGTGAGCAAGCCTGAGCTGCTCGATGGATGGGCCCTCTATTACGAAAAACAAGGCAATCATGCCAAGGCGCTTTCATTTCGCAAGACTTATGAGCATCTCAAAGACAGCCTGGAAGGCCAAGCGAACAAGGAGACCATCGCCCAGTTGCAGACGGCCTACGACAGCGAGATGCAGCTCGACCGCATCGCCCTGCTCGAATATGAGCAAGAAAAGCACGAATCAGCCGAACGTGCACAGTTACGGATCATCGTCGGTGTCGCGATCGGTTTGGGTTTGGCTATTTTGAGCGCAATCCTCCTATTTCGCTATTACCGACGGCAGCAGCACATCAACATGATGCTGGAAGGGTTGAATCGCGAAAAAGACGGCCTGATCAGCATGGTCGCCCACGACCTGAAATCGCCGCTCAACAAAACCAAGATGCTGGTGGAATTGCTCCAGTCCACCACCGAGACCACGCCCCAGCAAGCCAAGCTGCTTGCCATGATCGACAAGGTCAGCACCGATGGGGGGACCCTCATCCAAGACCTCCTCGAAATCACCATGCTGGCAGACGAACAACGCAAGGACCAGCGGGAACAGGTCGATTTGCCCCAAGTGGTGACCGGAATCGCACAGACCTATGCTGCAGACACGGCCAAGAAGGAGCTTCAAATTCATTCGGAATTCGCTGGAGCAAGCCTTGTCATCCATACCGATCGGCATCGCTTGGAACGTATCCTTGACAACCTCGTTTCCAATGCCGTCAAATTCAGTCCGAAAGGGAAGTCCATTTTTCTCGGGCTGCGCGCCGAGGGGCGACACGCTGTGCTCTCTGTCAGGGACGAGGGACCTGGTATCAGTGGCGAAGACCAGAAGAAGCTGTTTGGTAAGTTTCAGAAGCTCACCGCACGGCCTACCGGTGGGGAA
>JANMIM010000411.1:0-1825 GCA_031375795.1 Bacteroidota bacterium | reverse complement strand
GATGACCTTGCGGTAAGGCTCAGTATAAAATTTCTGGCCAGGGATCCACTTCAGCTTGAAGGTGAACACGGCCTCTCGGAAGATGTCAAACTCCTGCGGCGTGTTGGCACTGCCAAATATTTGGCCCGACCACTCCTCTAGCTTGACATCGGCAATGGATTGCCGATCTGCAAACTCGGCGTCGACATTCAGAAACACCCCATTGATGAGTTCCATTTCATGCCCAAACCCGATATAAGTGCGCCTTATGAAGTTGCTGCGACTCAAAATGGTCTGGAACGAGGAGTTTTGATTGACCAATGAGTACCTGTCGCCGCCCTTGATGTAGGCACTTGCAAAGTGCTTGGGATTGTAGGTGTAGCTGAGACGGCCTCCGCCCCGTATGTCGTTGTTGTTGAACCCATAGCTCGCATCGCCATTGATCGAGAGGCGATTGTATCTGGTCCAGGTCTTGGAGATCGTGCCGCTCAAGACATGTCGGTAGCCACCCACCCCAAAGGGATTGATTTGCTGAACGACCGGTGCAAAATCGAATGCCATTCCTGCCTTGCGTGCTCTGAATCCGATGCCTTGGAACAGAATGTCCCAGATGCTCAGGTGATTGAAGATGCTGTCTTGCTCATGCAGGTACTCGTCGCTGTGCCGGAAATTGTAGACGCTGTCTTGGTAATGGATGAAATCCAGCTCAGCCTCCTTCAACGCAAAGGGCCTCACTTGCTCCCAATAGGCACTGTCGCGTTCGTAAGCCTCTTGCTCCACGCGCCGCAACTCATTGCGAAAAAAATTCTTGGGGTGCACGGGATCCAATTGGTAGTCTTTGTGCAGCGCGATCGTGTTGCCATAGTAGCGCACCTTGCCATCCTTGACGTTGTAATAATAGTCTTCGCGTGCCTTGGTCCAGCGCCCGTCGCCCGTGCGCTCGTAGTTGTGGATGACTTGGAAATAGTTGAAGTAGTTCAGGTTGGTGGGCAGGATCTTGAAATTCACCGACTTGATCGCAAACGATGCGTCCTCGATGAACAATTCACCTTCAAAAAACGGCCCTTCACTGTTCTTGGGCGTCACGATGATCCTGTGGATGAGGTGCCCGTCTTCCAGAAAGCTCTCCTCCAGATGGTATTTGTAGCTCAGGTTCCAGGAAATCGAGCTCAGGGGGGATACAAAAGGCTGGTCAGACAGCTTGGGAACGGAGATCAGGTTGTGGTAAAAATTGAAGTCGGCATCTGAGACATCGAGGAAAAAGAGGTAGGGATTGTTCGTTTCCGTCTGATACCGTTCGGAATTCTCGCTTTGCACGCTGATGCTGACATTGCCATTGGACTTTTCAGAGATGTCGCGGTAGGCGTGCACCACCGATTTGTACCGATTGGCATATTGATAATAGGTGGTGGACTGGCTCTCGATCAGGTTGAGCTTGGGGCGCTCCTTTTTTTCCCGGACCTTGCTGGCATCGCGTTTTTTCTTGGCGGCCAGCGAATCCAGGGAACCGTCCTTGAGGCTGGCCAAATGAGGAGGCGTGTTCAAGCTGTCGCGAATGGCCCGCTTGCGTTCACGCTTTTCCACACGAATCACTTTCTTGGCGGCACGCTTCTCAAAAAATTTGCCCAGGATCACCACCGAGCCGTTGTCTTCGATGCCTGCGGTGTCAATGACCGACACCGTGGAGTCGGGGACTTCCACGATTTTCTTGCGGATGAGCGTGTCTACCTCGAGGGAAGCCTTGAGATAGGTTTCACATCGGTAGCTCTCAAATTGCTGTATGTATTCCTTCTTGTTGGCGATCACCTTTTCCATGATCGCATACGCCGGATCCTTGCGCCCTGCC